>DBGBEC010000207.1:0-9605 GCA_048477415.1 Candidatus Limivicinus sp.
GTCTTCTACCGGGGGGAGATAGAGCCGGAGCTCGCCCTGGATATCTGCGCCTATATGGACGCTCTGCCTGTGATATACGACTGCTATCAGGACAACTGGGGATACATGAGCCGGGACATGCTGGCGGAGGCGGAGCCCTACTTTGAGGGCCTGCCGGGCATGCTCCGGCTGCTGTACAGCCTGCGCCGCCCGGTGCCGGAGCTGAAGGAGACCCTGAGAGAGCGCGGACGGCCCGTGCAGAAGCTGCAAATGTACTTCAAAGCCCAGGACCGGGAGGAACGGCAGCGGCAGCTTGAGCTGCTCCCCGCGCTCTATCCCGAGATCCGTGCCGCAAGCTCCGTACCCAATAATATAGAGATAAACAGCCTCAGCGCCGATAAGGGCCTGGCTCTGCTGTCCCTGTGCCAAAAGCTGGGCATAGCCCGGGAGCAGACTCTTGCCTTCGGCGACGGCGGCAACGACCTGAACCTGCTCGAAACCGCCGGCCTGGGCGTAGCCATGGCAAACGCCCAACCCCAGGTCATAGCCGCCGCCGACAAACTGACCCAAAGCAACAACGAAGCAGGCTTCGCCAGGTTTCTACACTCGGTACTGTAGCCGCCGTCAGAGAAAACAGACCTCACCCACCAGCGTAAAAACCTTTGCCCCAAGCGCTGTATCCACCCCCGCTCCACAGATCAAACCGGCTTCGCCGAGCTTTGATTTGTAGAGCGGGGGCGCGGAGGTGGCAGGTTCGGTGTGGGTACGCCTTTTTAAATTTCAATTGCCGCCTACCTGCCTGCCTTCTTGGCGCGGGGTTTTGGCAGCCTGAGGTAAGATCTCGTTTCAGACGATAGACATAAAAATGTTAAAAAGTTCTGGAAGATTGCTGGTGTGGCAATCATCCAGAACTTTTTTGCTGCCTGAAAAACTGAGTTGAGACGGGCCGCGTTGGCAGATCCCTGTTTTCATAGGATCCAGGAGCGTTGGTGTAGGGTACAAACGTTTATCGACTGTTTATATAAGCTCAAATCCATTCACAGGCATAAAAAGGGTGTTGAGACTTTGCATTGCTTCTTTTATCAGGTCTATCTCTCCGAACTGGAAGCACCATTTTATGTTCACTCCCCTTATGGTGGCATAGCTTGTCCACAAAAGGGCCTCTGGCGGGGAGCTGTTAAGGATCTGACCTTCTCTCTGGGCAGAGCCTATAAGCTCTTCCATTGTGACAGCAAGGTTGGCATCTATATAGCTATATCTGTCAGCCTGACCCTTCATGGTCCTTGAAAAACACACGTGGTTCATTATATCTGCGCCAAGCTCTATCTCTGTAAGGAGATAGGCTTTATAAAACTCCCACATCTGCTGATAAAATGAGGTCCCACCGTATATTATCCTGACCCGTTGCTTGGAAATGCTGCTGACCCAGTCCCCAACAGCGTCAAAAAGCAGGTCCTTATTCTCAAAATGATAGTAAAAGGCGTTTCTGGTCACTGAGGCACTGTCGCAGATATCTTTTACAGAGACATTATCTGAACCACGTTCATGGAATAGTTCTATTGCCTTTTCTATCATCAAGGTTTTGGTATTCTGTTTTGTGTATTGTGTATACATTTTTGAGCTCCTTTTTATCGCAATTTAACAAAACACAAGTATTGTATTGACAAATTAATCTCATGGATGTATATATGTATTAAGTAACAATACACATGTACAAATTGACAACAAAAAGTCAATACTGCGTGATCATTTTTTTTCAGGATAGCATACATGGAATTGCAAGTCAATAAAAGGAGGCTGTAATATGAGAGGATATGGGATAATTGAGCCCTGCGCCTGCACTGGATGGCTTGAAAAGGAAGTACCGAAACCAGGACCATTTGAGGCCCTGCTGGAGCCAGTGGCACTTTGCCCCTGCACATCCGATGTGGACACTGCAAACGAGAATAAGAATATAGCTCCCGGGCGCGTTCTTGGCCATGAGGGCGTTGGACGGATAGTTGCCGTGGGAGAGGAGGTGAAAGATTTTGTGCCGGGAGACATCGTGGCGGTACCGGCGGTAACGCCTATATGGAGAAACCTTGATATTCAGGATGGACTGCACCAGCACTCAGGCGGCCCCCTTGGGGGGAGATATTTGTCCTCGCGCTGGGACGGGATGTTTGCGGAGTATTTTAAGGTGCCTGATGC
Source organism: Candidatus Limivicinus sp. (assembly GCA_048477415.1). Taxonomy (GTDB): domain Bacteria; phylum Bacillota; class Clostridia; order Oscillospirales; family Oscillospiraceae; genus Limivicinus. The sequence goes on from DBGBEC010000207.1 coordinate 2,170, forward strand.
GGATCTTAATCTGGCAAAGATCCCAGAGGGGGTATCGCTTGAGGCAGCGGCCCTCGTGGGTGATATGGTGACAACAGGCTTCCATGGAGCGGAGCTGGCGGACATAAAATTTGGCGACAGGGTGGCGGTGATCGGCATCGGGCCGGTTGGCCTTATGAGCGTCGCCGGCTGTGCTCTGCGGGGAGCGGCGGAGATATACTGCGTTGGGAGCAGGCCCGTTACAAGGGCCCTGGCCCTGGAATACGGAGCGACAGCCACTGTCGACTACAAGGACGGGCCATTTGTTGAGCAGCTTTTGGAACTGAATGGAGGCAGGCAGATGGACAAGGTGATAATTGCAGGGGGTGAGCCCACGGTATTTAACGAGGCTCTGTCCCTATGCAAATATGGCGGAACTGTGGCAAACCTGGCCGGCCATGGCAGAACACAGACTCTGCTTCCCATCTATACCAATGAGGCATTGACTTTCTGTGCCCACAAGAGCGTTACAGGCGGGCTTTGCCCCGGCGGCAGACGGCGGCTGGAGCGCTTGATGGGTTTGGTCAAGAGCGGGCGGCTCAGGCCAGAGAAGCTGATAAGCCACAGCTTTTCAGGTTTTGACAGCATAGACAAGGCTTTTAAGCTCATGGCTTCACGGTCAAGAGACATAGTAAAACCGATCATATACATTTAAAGGCAGGGAAGTACAGTGAATTACGACATTCTTTTCAGACCCTTTAAAATAGGGCGGATGGAAGTGAAAAACAGGATAGTCATGTCCCCCATGGGGACTCTCATGGCAAACAGGGACGGTACCTTTTCAGAAACCGAGATAGCCTATTACGAAGAGCGGGCCAGAGGCGGAACAGGCATGATAATATGCGGACAGGGCTACCTCAACGCAGAATTTGGCCAGGGTGTGCTGGGCCACGCCTGGGATCATCACCATGTAGTCCCTGCCGCCAGGGCTCTCACAGAGAGGCTGCACGCTCACGGCTGTAAGGCCGTAATGCAGCTGAGCTGCGGTACCGGGCGCAACGCCAACGAGATACATGGAAAGCCCCCTATCTCTGCCTCGGAAAACAGCTGGGTCTGGGATCCAGCCGTCAAATGTCACGCTCTGAGCGTAGAGGAGATCGGCGAGATGATGGAGCTCTGGGAATACAGCGCCGGGCTCGTGAGGGACGCGGGCTTTGACGCGATCGAGGTCCATGCCCATGTGGGATATCTGGTGGATCAGTTTTTGTCTCCTATGTGGAACTGGCGGGATGATGAATATGGCGGTACGCCCGAGAAGAGAGTCCGTTTCGCTACGGACATCGTAGACGCCATCCACAGGGGTGCGGGAACAGACCTCCCCGTTATATTCCGTCTGTCTCTGGATCACAGGATACCCGGCGGGCGTACCCTTGAAGACAGCATACCAATACTGCGTGTCCTGGACGAGCACGGTGTGGATGCGTTCAACATTGATGTGGGGTGTTATGAGACCATCAAGTATGTCTATCCTCCAATGTACATGGGCGAGGCCTCCATGGAATACTGCTGGGAGGCGGCGAGACGCGCCACCAAAAGGCCTCTGCTGAATGCCGGTTCACACACCCCAGAAAGCGCTGTAAAAATGTTGGAATCCGGCCACGCGGACTTTGCCGTGTTCGGTCGCCAGCTTATCGCTGAGCCGGAACTGGGACGGAAGCTGCTGGAGGGCCGGGCAGAGGATGTGCGTCCATGCATGCGCTGCAACGAGGAATGCATCGGGCGGATAATCCGCTATCGCAGCAAGCTCAGCTGTGCGGTCAACCCCGCTGCCGGCGAGGAAAACATCTTCCGACTTAGAAAAACGGAGGAGCCGAAGAACATAGTGGTGATAGGCGGCGGCCCGGGGGGCATGGAGGCCGCGAGAGCCTGCGCCCTCAAAGGCCACAGGGTCAGCCTTTATGAGAAAAATGTGCTGGGCGGCACCCTGAACGCCCCGGCTACTGCCGATTTTAAGATGCAGATAAGAAAGCTCATCGAATACTACAAAGTTCAGCTTAAAAAACTTGGTGTGGAAGTCCACGAGCACAGCGAACTGAAGGAGGATTCTCCCGTGCTTGCCGGCTGCCACAGGATAATAGCCGCCACGGGCAGCCAGGCTTTGAAGCCTGATATTCCCGGCATAAATGGGGAAAACGTACTGGGGGTCATAGACGCCCATTTGAGCCCTGAGCGCGTCACCGGGAAACGTCTTATAATCTGCGGCGGAGGTATGTCCGGGTGCGACTTTGCTCTGGAGGCGGCTACAGCCCTTGGCCGCCATGCCACAGTTATCGAGCTGCGCGAGGATGTAGCCAATGATGTTATCTATTTTAACAGTATTGCACTGAAGGACTGCCTGGCAGAGGCGGGAGTTGTCCTGCGAACAGGATGCAGGGTGAAAAGTATAGGAAGAGAGGGGGTGCTCATTGAAAACGAGAATGGAGCAGAGGAGCTTATACAGGGGGATCAGGTAATAAGCGCTTTCGGACAGACGCCGGACAGAAGCCTTGTGGAGAAGCTGCGGGAAAAATACTACAGCAAGCTTATCTCCATAGGCGACTGCGAAAAGGCTGCTAAGTCTGGAGATGCTATACGGGCAGGCTTCTATGCAGCCTACAGTATAGACTGATAAATTTGAGAAAGGGTGCTGAAAATGTTTGATTTGAAAGGGAAAGTAGCTGTAGTTACAGGAGGGTCCTCCGGCTTGGGGGTACAGTTTGCCAGGGCCCTTGGCCGCCAGGGTGCCGAAGTGATCGTGCTGGCGCGAAGGGAGGCGCTGCTGAAAAAAGTGGCGGAGGGCATAGCCGCTGATTTCGGCGTGAGAACTGCCTATTATGTCTGCGACGTGACCCAAAGTCATATGGTGGCGGAAACAGCGGAGCAGATAGCGGCGGACTTCGGGAAAATCGACATCGCCGTAAACTGTGCCGGTGGCGGCAACTGCGACTGGACAGAGAGGCTCACAGACGAAAAGTGGCACAAGACCATGGACGTGAACATAAACGGACTGTTCTATTGCTGCCGTGAATTTGGCAGAAAGATGATAAACAATTCCTATGGCAGGATCATAAATATTTCCTCTATGCTGAGCTTTGTTGGTATGGATGTGGAATATGGCAGCGGCATTGCCGAATACTCCGCCTCAAAAGGCGCTGTGAATAATCTTACGCGGCAGCTTGCTGTGGAATGGGCCTGTTATGGGATAACTGTAAACGCCATAGCCCCGGGCTTTTTTGCCTCGGAGGTCTCCCCGGTTGGGGATGAGAAGTTTGATAATTTTCTTAAAACAAAATGTCCAATGAAGCGGGAGGGACACCCCGGGGAATTGGATTCCGCAATAGTCTTCCTTGCTGCTGACGAGAGCCGCTATGTTACCGGCCAGGTGATAGGGGTGGACGGCGGCTGGACCGCAATGTGAATCCCTGTGTTAGACCCTGCCCATAATTGAGGGGCAGGGAAAAGCAGAAAGAACACATGTCAAGTTATTCACTTGTCAATATGAATGGCCTGAATGGCGCAAAATATTTTTAGAGCAAGGAGAGCTAAAAATGGAAAGTAAAAAGAAGCCCGCTCTGCATTTGAATTACGCGTGGATCGTTCTTTTCGCCACGGTATTGATGAACTTTTTCTTCTCTGTGGTGTACAGCACCTTTAGTCTTTACGCAGCCTCAATTTATGAAAAATACCCGGATCTGTCCCGCACGGCCTATTCGTTCGTGCCGACGCTCCATTCCGTATCAGCCACGATATTCCTTATGCTCTACGGGAAAATACTTAGAAAAACAAATTTTCGCTGGATAATGCTGATAGGTGGCATTGGAATAGCCCTGGGATACTTTATATATTCCTTTGCCGATGGTATAGCGATGTTTTATGTAGGCGCGATGTTCGTGGGCATTTTTCCGGCGTTTTGTTCCTCCACTACCACGGGCGCCCTTATAAACCGCTGGTATGGCAAACTGAACGGAACTTTGCTCAGTCTGTCTATGGCCATAGGCGGCTTTGGCGGTACTCTGGGCAGTATTATTGTGGGGCGCTGGCTTGACAGTATTGGATATGAGGCCAGCTTTAGGAATATGGCCATACTTATCCTCGTCGTCATGGCCGTGGTCTTCCTCATCGTGAGAAATTCTCCCGCAGATATAAATACGGAAATGCTCTGGCCCAGTGAGACCGATAAGCAGGCCACAAAACAGGAGGAACGGGCGGGCTATACCCTGAAGCAGGCGATGAAAACCTATAATTTCTGGGCTATGGTAGCGTTTTTCGTGCTGTACGCCTCCGCCTTTTATGCCGCCTATGCCAATGTGGCAGTATACATGGCGGACTTGGGCTGGGATGCCACTACTTATGGAGCGATATTTGCCACAGTCTCTACAGTGAATGTTATAACTATGGTTCCCGGCGGCTTTATGGCCGACAAGCTGGGGCCACGGGGAACTATCCTGATCCTCTGTGTGCTGTACGCGGCGGTATGCGTGGTCATCGGCTTTACCACACCCAGCGTGGCCATGATGTATGTGGTCTGCGCCCTCATCGGCGCGTGTTACCTGTTTTGTAAGGTCCTGCATACTCCTTTGGCGCTCTGCTTCGGCAGCCGTGATTCTGCAAGCCTTATCTCCATACTCACCGCCGCTGTAACTGTAGGGGCCTGCATTGGAATACCAGCCGCCAACATCGTTTTTGACGCGACGGGCTCCTATACCGGCCTTTTCCGGGTGTTGTTGGGGGTCCTGCTTGTCTGCCTCATACTTGCCTTTACCGGGATAAAGCGAATGCCCGGCTGTGACAAGGTTGGCGGACCTGAAGCTGCGGAAAAATAAGGACATTCTGTTTTTGACAATGATGAGGAATAAAAAATGGCTTATCTTGCTATATTTATTGGATTTGTGATACTGGTAGGGCTGTGCCTGCTGAATGTGAATGTTATTGTCTCGTCCTTCGCAGCGGCTGTTTCAGTTACGGTTTTGGCTGGACTTCCGTTTACCGACTCTCTTGTGACCGTTTTTTTTACCAGATTCGGCTCTATAACAGGGCAGCTTTTCCCCATGTTCCTGTTCGGTGCCGTACTGGCAAAGCTGTACTCAAACAGCGGCGCGGCCTCCGCGATAGCGGACAGCATCTGCACTGCTCTGTTCAAGCGCTCAAAAACTCAAAAAAGCAGATACACTCTGGGATTTTTATCTGTTATCATTGCTTCTGCCATATTATGTTATGGCGGTATAAATGCGGCTGTGGCCCTCATTGCCATCTATCCCATAGCAATAGGTATTTTTGAGCGGGCGGGTATACCCAAGCGCTTTATTATGGGCGCAATATGCGGAGGAGCTTTCACCTTCGCCCTCAGTGGTCCGGGCTCCCCACAGCCCACGAATGTGGTGGCAATGGCCATAGGTACCGACTCTGCCTGCGGCCTTGTAGCGGGATTATTCGGGGCGGCGGTAGAGATCGGAGTAATGCTCTTTGTTTTTACAAGAATGTGCGTGAAGGCAACAGCAGGAGGCGAGGTATTTGTACCCGGAGCAAAGGATGTCTTTGCTGCCCGGGATCAGGAAAAACCAAGCTTCCTTCTGGCGCTTGTGCCGGTGATCGTACTCCTTTTCAGCTTCAATGTTTTGAAGCTCAATATTTCTATCGCCATATTGATCACTTCTCTCGTGGCGGCCGTCCTGTTCCTGCCAAAGTTGGGCCGCAGGAAGCTTATGTCCTCAATAAACGAGGGGGCGGTGTCAGCTCTTTTGCCAGCGGGTACTATCGCCGGAGTAAACGGCTTTGCCGCCGTTGTGCAGAGTCTGCCGGAATATCAGAAGATGATAGATGGGATGCTCTCGTCTTCGGTGCCGCCGGTGCTGCTCCTCGTTTTGTGCGTGGCGTTTATATGCATGATGACAGGAGGGTCCACCACGGGTACTCAGCTTGCCCTGCCGGTCATTGCCCCTGTGCTGACCAGACTGGGCCTGAGCCTGCCTTTTATACACCGAGTGGGTACATTTGCGGCTACAATGCTTGACTCCCTGCCCAACAGCGGCGCAGTAATAATGGCCCTGGGGCTTGCGGATCTGAAAATGAAGGAGGGCTATCCCCCTGTCTTTGTATCCACGGTCCTGGCCACTACCTGCGGCACGATCGCCGTGGCCCTGCTCATGTGGCTTTTCCCGGCGCTTCCATAATTTAAGAAAAAAGGAGAGAAACATGAATTATATCGATGTGAAAGGTCTGACAGCAAAAGTCTCAGATATAAGCTTCGGCACAGCGACCTCAACTTTGGAGGAGGAAGAAAAAATACACAGCATGCTCGACCACTATGTAGCCCTGGGTGGCAACTACATTGATACAGCCCGTTTCTATGGCCGCGGCAGCGGCATACAGCACACAGAAGAACTGCTGGGTCGATGGCTTGCCAGGAACGACAACCGGAGCAAGGTCATTATCCAGTCCAAATGCTGCAACCCATATATGGACAGAAAGCTCACCATGTTTGAGGAAATGCCGCGGGTTGGTCGGAGTTTCATGTACGATGACCTGCTCTTCAGCCGGGACCATTTGGGTGTGGACTGCATTGACATCTACCTTACTCACAGAGATGATCCGTCGGTGCCCGTGGAGGAGATAATGGACACCTTCGAGGACTTTGTGCGCCGGGGATGGATAAAAGCCTATGGCATGAGCAATTGGCGGCTGGACCGCTTTGCCGCTGCCTATGAGTATTGTGAAAAGATGGCATATCAGGGTCCCAGTGTCTATAGCCCTTTTTTCAGCCTTGTAAAACTGGAAAAACCCTGGTATTACAGGATACCCCCCTTTAGGGAGGAGTGGCTGCCCTGGTTCGAGGCACACAGGGATGTGGTCATAGCGGCCTGGTCCTCTCAAGGCAGAGGCTTTTTCGGGAACTATCCACAGTTTGAGCCGGATAAGGCGGATGCGGCCACAAAAATGGCTGTTCTCACGCCGGAAAATTATGCCCGAAGGGAGAGAGCACAGACTCTGGCTGAGGAAAAAGGGATAAGACCGTCTCAGCTTTCGCTGCTCTATGTGCTGAGCCAGAAAGCCTCCATGGCTGCCATCATAGGTCCCAGAAGCAGCGGAGACATTGACAAGGCTGTAGCCGCCGCCGAGACCCGGCTCAGCCAGACTGAAATTGATTTTCTCACGCTGAAAACAGAGGCTCCTTCCAGCCTTTGAGGGGGATAAAGAGCGATGGGCGGGGAATAATTACCGGGGTGATGTTTTTGAGCTTTGACGATGAAAAGATGGAGGAGTACTGGAATAGTCTTCCTCCGGAGGCCCGTGCTCTTATCCGGCTCAGCGGAGCGGAGATAGACTCTCTGGGCATGCTCCAGAAGCTGGGCGAGTATTACAAAAACGACAGCAGCCTGAAATGAGCCCAGAGCCAAAGATAGCGCCCTGAGCCTCTTGCAGAGAGGCTCAGGGCGTTAGAC
>DBGBEC010000208.1:0-1883 GCA_048477415.1 Candidatus Limivicinus sp.
GGCCCGGCGGCTGCGCGCCCAGCTTGGCGGCGGGGCGGGGCTGAGCCTTGACAAGGGGGGCAGGCTTTTGTGCATGGCCCTGGCCCTGGACCGGGTGGCACCCAGGCTCCGGGTCTATGGCGCTGCCCGGGGCCGGGCTGAGCGGCAGGCCTCCCTTCTCGCCGCCATGGACGAGATGAAGACCGCTCTCATCGGTCCGGAGGAGCTGGAGGCCGGAGCCTGGGTGCCACCCGGTCCAGGGCCAGGGCCATGCACAAAAGCCTGCCCCCCTTGTCAAGGCTCAGCCCCGCCCCGCCGCCAAGCTGGGCGCGCAGCCGCCGGGCCAGGCCCGTGAAGCTCAGCACCTCGCCATAGAGGGACAGACTGTCCCCGCAGGCGGCGCAGAGCTCCCGCTCCGCCTCGTGGCTGTATTGCTCCGGCACGATGAGCAGCCTTCGGCCCAGCCCCCGGGATACCGCGTCCCGTATCTCCCCTATAATAGCGGAGGTCTTTCCCGTCCCCGCCGTACCATATATAAGTCTGAGCATGGCTGTCTCCTTCTCCCCCTTCCTCTGACGAGGGGGCTTATCGGGTATATTCTATCAAAATCCCGCCCCCGAGGCAAGGCTGCCGGGGAAAACTGCCGATTTCTTTCCTTCGGCCTTGATAGACGGGGGAAAATGTGGTATAAGTATTAACTATCCATTTTATTAAGGAGGACTGACTTTGAGATTCTCATCCAAGATAGAGCGCTGCGGCCTGTCGCCTATGCGTAAGTTTAACGGCGAGGCGGACGCCGCCCTCAGCCGCGGCATAAAGATATATCACCTGAACATAGGCCAGCCGGATATCAAAACGCCCCAGGCCTATTACCAGGCTCTGAAGGATTTCAGCCAGCCCGTTGTAGCCTACGCCCCCTCTGCCGGCGTGCCGGAGCTCATCCAGGCGGTGCGGAAGTATTTTTCCGATATCGGCGTTGAGCTTGGGAAGGATGAGGTCCTTGCCACCACCGGCGGCAGCGAGGCCCTTCAGATGACCATGGCCGTCCTGCTGGACGACGGGGACGAGATAATAATACCCGAGCCCTATTATCCCAACTATCACACCTCTGTCACCCTGGCCGGGGCCAGCATCCGCCCCCTCACCACCTGCCCGGAGGAGGGCTACCGCTATGCCGTCCGGGAGCGGGTGGAGGCCTGCATAAACAGCCGCACCCGGGCCATCATGATAACCAATCCCGGCAACCCCACCGGCTCTGTGCTCACGCCGGAGGAGCTGAAGCTCATGCTGGACATCGCCAAAGAGCACGGCCTCTTCATCATCTGCGACGAGGTGTACAGGGAGTTCGTCTATGGCGGGGAGCCTCTTATGAGCGCCCTCCAGTTCCCGGGCTATGAGGAGAACGTGATCGTCATCGACTCTGTGTCCAAGCGCTTTTCCGCCTGCGGTGCCCGTATAGGTATGCTCATTTCCCGCAACAGCGAGTTCATGGCCCAGGCTATGAAGTGGTGCCAGTGCCGCCTGTGCTCCGCCACGGTGGACCAGCTTGCCGCCGCAGCCCTATACTCTGTGGGCCCGGACTATTTCGACTCTGTCCGCAGCGAGTACAAGCTCCGGCGGGATACGCTCATAAAGAAGCTCCAGGCTATCCCCGGTGTTGTCTGCCAGGAGCCCAAGGGTGCCTTCTATGTCATGGCCGCCCTGCCCATAGACGACGCGGACAGCTTCCAGCACTGGCTGCTCAGAGATTTTGACCTGAACGGCGAGACCCTGATGTTCGCCTGCGGCGAGCCCTTCTATGCCAGCCCCGGCAAGGGTAAAAACGAGGTCCGCATGGCCTATATCCTCAACGCCCCCGAGCTTGACCGGGCCATGGACGTCCTGGCCGCCGCCATCGACAGCTA
>DBGBEC010000209.1:0-3225 GCA_048477415.1 Candidatus Limivicinus sp.
AAGTATATTAGATCCGTTTATATCTGAACAAGGTGCTTTCTAACGCTCTCGGGGGCAGTCTCGGGGGCGGCGGACATGCTTATAACGAAGTCGATCTTCTCATCCTCGGCAAATTTGTCCAGCCATTCCACGAAAGCGGCCATAGCGTCGGGGGATTTGTCGTTCACCAGTTTGAAGAAATTATCTATAAAGAAGTGGGTTATGTCATAGTTTCCGGCATGGATACCGCATATAAGTCCCTTAAGAAATTCGTAGCTGCCTATATCATAAGAACCGGCGTTGATAAGGCGGGCCTGATACGGAATGTCGTAAGTAAGCTTCAGTTCCTTTTCTATGCAGACAACGTCGCCGCTGCCTACCTCCACCGCTTCCCGGACCATATCCACCAGCTTCTTTGTTTTGCCGGTTCCTTTCAGGCCCATTAAAATGTTGACCATTTTGACCACGCTCCTTTGTTTTTGTTGGTACATACAGCTTACCATTTTTCTCGCGAAGGTGCAATAGTCTTGTTCAGAATTAAATGAACCGGAGGTAAATATTTTTCGTCCGGCATAAGAGCCGAAACACCGCCGCAGATCCCTCGGTCGGCTGCGTCCTTGGGCTCCCTCGGAGAGGGAGCCTCAGCTTGTCAAAAAAGGCCTGTGGACTTTTTTGACAAGCTTCATCCGCCACATTTTTTGTGAAAGCGTTATATCACAAAAAATCTCGCTGCGCTCGGCAAACGCCTGATAAATCAGGCTTATTGCTGGCGGGGATCGTATCACGAGGCGGGCCTGCGGCCCCCTCGAGCTCCCCCGCTTTGCTGCTTGTTTCACCTTTGCCTATAGTTTTTTGACAGTCTCGGGCTCCCTCGGAGAGGGAGCCTACGGGGCGCAGGCAGCTTGTGTCTCAGGCTGGTTTTTAACGCCTTCAAGTGGGCGGGCCTAAAATTTTTGGAAGAAGACTGTGCGGCTGGCGTTTTGGGTTTCGGCGCTGACAGTCTGGGCGGGGGCTATATCTATGCGCCGCTGCTGGCCGGTCTCTCCGTCCACATATATCTTTACCTGTTTTCCGTCTCTGGCCTGGCAGGAAAATTCATAACAGCCCAGGCTTCGTCCTCCGGCGCTTTTTATTATCACCTGCCGGCAGTCCTGCACCTTAAGGCTCTGGGGCAGGGCGCTCTCGGCCTGTTCCTGCTCCAGGGTCCAGTTCATATCCTCCGTGACCGGGGCATAGTCCGCAGCGTCAAAGCTGTGGACCGAGCCGTCGTCCAGGGCGATGGATATCTTTACCCGGTTTTCAAGGCAGATGGCTTCCCCGGCCCTGGGGGAAAAGCTCATGGAGGCCACAGCCCCCCTTATTATCCCCTCGCAATAGTCGAGATTTTCATAGCCGTGGCTGTCCAGGAAGGTCTGGGCTATCTCCCGGGCCTCCTCCTGGCTTATCTTTATCTCGCTTACGAGCCTGTCGCAGGAGAGGCTCTCCACCCCGGCAGGGCTCAGGCAGAGGAGCAGATCCCCCGCCCTGTAGCAGCGGCGGCCAGACTCGCCCTGGTACTCATATTCCTTTTGAAGCTGGCTTTTTTCCACACCGGCCCACTGGGCGGCCAGCTCCAGCATCTCCTCCTCGGTAAGGCGCAGGCTCTGGGCCTTCTGCTCCTTGGCCGCGTATTTGCCGTCATAGTCAAGTTCGTCTATCTGGCTGAAGTCCGCCTCATAGTCCAAAAGCCGCGAGCTCAGCTTCTCCCCCTCCTGGGCGCTCATATTTTCAAGCTTTCTCTCCAGGCTGTCCATGCTCACATCGCCGCCGTTCAGGCTTGAGCGGAGCTTTTCCAGGCTCTCCGCAAAGTCCGTCGCCGTGTCGGAGAGCTGGGAAAGGGTCTGGCTCTGTTCCTCGGTAAAGCTCTCTTCCGGTTCGAGGCCCAGGGTATAGGCATAGTCCCCCGCCATGTTCAAAAAGCCGGATATCCTCTCCAGCTCATAGGTGGAGAAGGGCAGCGTGGACATCGCGGCCTCCGCCGCCATGGCCGAGGCATAAGCCTGGGCGCAGACCCCGGAGCGCATGCCCGAGTCCGTCACATACAGGCTCTTTTCCAGGGCCTCGCTCAGATCTCTCACGCTGCTCACAGTCTCCTCAAAGGCCAGGCTCGCGCTGTTTTTTGCCGCCAGCCTATAACCGTTCAGCCCATACCGGGCGCTGAAGCCCCAAAATCCCAGGGCAAGCACCGCCGCCAGCCCATAGCTCAGGGCCAATATTTTAAGTTTCTTTTTATCTCTCACAAAAAACCACCTCTTTTGAGATAGCATATCCCAAAAGAGGCGCTTTAGTTTTTGAAATTTATTCCATGATCTGCACGCATGAAAAATTCTGACGCCGCCGCGAAAGGAGCCCTCGCTCCATTTGGCGGCGTGAGCCTTAATCGCCGGGGACCTGCTGAAGCTCGCTCAGGCGCAGGCTTTGTCCGTCTTCGCTCAGGCTCACTTTCAGTTTGCCGCCGGGCTTCAGGCGGCCTTCCAGGAGCAGTTCTGCCGCTCCATCCTCCAGATTCTGCTGTATGGTCCGGCGCAGGGGCCTGGCGCCGTATTTTTCATCGTGGCCCTTCAGCGCCAGCCAGCGGACCGCCTCCTCCGGCAGCTCAAGCTCTATGCCAAGGCGCTGGAAGCGCTGCCGCAGACCCTCAAGGAGCTTTTCGGTAATGTCCAGCATGTTCCGGGCGCTTAGCCGGTGGAAGACGATTATTTCGTCCACCCGGTTCAAAAACTCCGGCTTAAAGGTCAGCTTCAGTTCTTCCATCACCATTTTCCTCCGGCTCTCCTCTCCGCTGGTCTCCACCGCGCCGAAGCCCAGGGGCTGGCGGCACTCGGTCATGGCTTTGGCGCCGATGTTGGAGGTCATTACGATGAGGGCGTTGCTGAAATCCACAAGACGGCCGGAGGAGTCTGTGAGCCGCCCATCGTCCATTATTTGCAGGAGTATGCTCCATATCTCCGGGTGGGCCTTCTCCATCTCGTCAAAGAGCACCACAGACCAGGGCTTTCTGCGCAGTTTCTCCGTGAGCTGTCCCCCGTCTTCATAGCCCACATAGCCGGGGGGCGAGCCTATCAGCCGGCTCACGCTGTGTTTTTCCGTGTATTCGGACATGTCCAGCCGTATCATGGCCTCCGCGTCTCCGTAGACGGTCTCGGCCAGGGCCCGGCACAGCTCAGTTTTTCCCACGCCGGTCGGGCCCAGGAAGAGGAAGCTGCC
>DBGBEC010000210.1:0-5130 GCA_048477415.1 Candidatus Limivicinus sp.
GCGGAAAGCTTATCCCTCAGCCTGCGGGAAGATGGGGAGGAGGAGCTTGAAAGCCTGTCCCATGGGCTCCGGCTGGAGGAGCTGAGCTTTTCCTATGGGGATGAGCCGGTGATAAAGGGGCTCAGCTACAGCTTTGAAAAGGGCAAGAGCTATGCTCTGGTGGGCCCCTCCGGCTGCGGGAAGAGCACCCTGCTCAACCTTATGCTGGGGGCCTGGGAGAACTATACCGGCGGCATATATTATGACGAGACAGAGCTCAGAGAGCTAAGCAGCAGCTCCATACACAGGCTGAGCTCCCTTGTACAGCAGAATGTTTTCATCTTCAACGCCTCAATAAAGGATAATATCTGCATGTTCCGGGATTTTCCCCAGGAGGAGCTTCAGCGGGCGATAGAGCTGTCCGGCCTTGGCCAACTCTGCCGGGACAAGGGTCTGGGCTATATCTGCGGGGAAAACGGCAGCGCCCTCTCCGGCGGGGAAAAGCAGCGGATATCCATCGCCCGCAGCCTTCTCAGCCGGGCGGAACTCCTGCTGGTGGACGAGGCCACCGCCGCCCTGGACGGGAAAACCGCTTTCCAGGTCGCCGAGTCCATTCTAAAGTTGGAGGGGCTTACAAGGATAGTCGTGACCCATGCCCTGGATGAGAGGCTGCTCCGCCGCTATGATGCCATATTGGTCCTAAAGGCCGGAGAGATAGCCGAAATGGGCAGCTTTCAGGAGCTAATGGACAAAAAGGCATATTTCTATTCCATGTATACCCTGAACGAGGACAAATAAATCTGGATATCCCCCGCGGCAAAAGCCGCGGGGGATGATCTTTACATCAGGGGGGCCACGAATTTAAGCAGGATGCCGGCCAGCTTGACTATGAGCTTCTCCTGCTTTATGGTCTCCGGGCTCACCTGGCGGCATTTGGCCTGGGTGTCCTGGAAGTCTCTTTCGATATCGGCTATGCAGGGGCAGCCGTTCAGGTAGGTGGCGCACTCAAAATGGTGGTACAGGCTCCTGTAATCCAGGTTAATGGTGCCTACCACGGCCTCTTTTCCGTCCACGGAAAAGACCTTGGCATGGACGAAGCCGGGGCTGTATTCATATATCTTCACACCTGAGCGGAGGAGAGAGGCATAATGTGTCTTGGCCAGGGCATAGGGCATTTTTTTATCCGGGATACCGGGCAGGATGAGACGCACATCCACCCCCCGCTCCGCGGCGAATTTTAGGGCGGTCTCCATCTCCCCGTCGAGTATGAGGTAGGGGGTCATGATGTGGACATAGTTTCTTGCCCTGTTGAGCAGATCCATATACAGCCACTCCCCCACCCGTTCATCGTCAAGGGGACAGTCGCCATAGGGGATGACAAAGCCCTCCTCCTGCTCCGCCTCCGGCAGGGGCGTTTCGAGGAAACTGCCAAGGGAGATCTCCGGCTCCGACACGTTCCACATCTGCAAAAACATCAGGGTGAAGCTCTTGGCCGCCTCGCCCTTTACCATGACCGCCGTGTCCTTCCAGTGGCCGAAGCGCTCTTTCCGGTTTATATACTCATCCGCCAGGTTCACCCCGCCGTTGAAAGCGGTGTGGCCGTCTATCACCAATATCTTTCTGTGGTCCCGATAGTTATAGTGGGTGGAGACAAAGGGCGAGATGGGGGCGAACATCTTGCACTTTATGCCAAGCTGCTCAAGACGCTTTGGATAGTTATGGGGCAGCAGGGAAAATTCGCAGGTGCCGTCGTACATCAGGCGCACGTCCACGCCCTCCTTGGCCTTTCTGGCCAGTATCTCCAGCACTCTGCCCCACATCAGGCCCTCGTCGATTATGAAATACTCTAAAAAAATGAATTTTTCCGCCTTTTCAAGCTCGGTGAGCATTGCCTTGAACTTGTCCTCGCCCAGGGGGAAATAGCTGACGCCGCCGTTGGCGCAGACAGGGTGACAGCCGGTCCTTATCAGATAGCGGGCAAGGCCCACCGCCTCGGGAGAGGCTTTTTCAAAGCGCTTGAGCGTTTCCCCGTCCTGGCTGATAGCAGTCTTGGTCTGGGCGCTCACCTGGGCGAAGCGGCCTCTCAGCACCCTGTGGCCCACGTCGCTCCTGGTATAGGCAAGCAGCAGGGCCCCGAAGGCCGGCATGAGCATGATGACCACGAGCCAGGTTATCTTTGAGGTGGGGTCCGTGCTGCTGTTGAGCAGATACAGCACCATCCCGGCGCTGAACACAGCGGCAACGATATAGTAATGGGGCAAAAAATCATAAAAATATTTCTGCGCCAGAAGAGCCAGCCCAAGCTGGAGGAGCAGCAGCAGAAAAATAAGGCCTATCCGGCTGAATACTATCCGCCACAGGCCCCTGCGTCCCTTTCTAAGGAGGTTCAGCCCCGTGTTTTCCTGGACATATCCGTCTGTCGGCTTCATACGCTTCGTTTTTGACACTTGACTGTTTCCCTCCCCGGTGATACATTGTTCAGTGATTTAAGTATACAGCCTTTTTGCCCTACCGTCAAGGCGGGGCAGGGCGGACGGGTGAAGACATGCTTATAACTATCCTTATCATTATTCTGGCCCTTTTGGCGCTGACGGCAGGGCTGTCCTACATTCTGTGGCGCATCGGTTTTTACTCGGCCCTGCCCAGGCGGGAGGATCCCTACGCCATCCCCAAGGGCGCTCAATATCAAAAGAGCCGGGAGCGGACACTGCGCCTGATAAGGGAATTTGACCAGCGCCCCTTCGAGCCGGTCATCATACGGAGTTTCGACGGTCTTGAGCTGTATGGCCGCTATTACCATGTAAAAGACGGCGCGCCGGTGCAGATACAGTTTCACGGCTACAGGGGAACGGCCCTGAGGGACTTCTGCGGCGGGAGCAGGCTTGCCATGGAGGCGGGGCACAACTGCCTTGTGGTGGACCAGCGCTCCCACGGGAAGAGCCAGGGGAAGTGCATCTGTTTTGGTATAAAAGAGCGTTACGACTGCCTGGCCTGGGCCGGATACGCGGCGGAGCGCTTCGGCGGGGAGACGCCCATCGTGCTCTCCGGCGTCTCCATGGGGGCGGCCACCGTGCTTATGGCGGCGGAGCTGGACCTGCCCGGGAATGTGCGCTGTATCATCGCCGACTGTCCCTATTCCTCGCCGGAGGGGATAATAAGAAAGTTCTGCGCCCGGATAGGCATTCTGCCGGGCCTGGTCTTTCCGCTTATCGCTCTGGGGGCGCGGCTCTATGGCGGATTCAGCATTCGTGCCAGCTCCGCTATCGCCTCTGTCGCCCGGACTGAACTGCCCATCCTGCTTATCCACGGTGAGGCGGACCATTTTGTGCCATGCTCCATGAGCCGGGAGATAGCCGCCGCCTGCAAGGGTCCTGTCCGGCTTGAGACCTTCCCGAAGGCCGGACACGGCCTGAGCTATATCGTGGACAGCAGACGCTATGAGCGCGTAGTAAACGACTTTCTCGCCTCCTGCGGGCTTTGATATTTTGATATGGAACAGCAGACAGCGAAAAGGCTTCACGGCGTTTTCGCTGTCTGCTGTTTTTCAGCCCTTGCTCCTTCTGCCCAGCCTGAAAATAAGCAGGAGCAGCGCCGCAAGGTACAAGGCCGCCAGACCCAAGGTCAGCCAGCAGAGCTCAGCCGATTTGGGGGCCAGCCCCACTAAGATGAGCACCGGTGCGCCAAGGATTATGCCAAAGCTGCTGCCGCTTATGAGGTTGTTCGCGGCCGGGGTGGCAAGGTCCGGGTCTATCTCCCGCAGGAGCAGCACGCCGGAGCTTATTGTGCCGGTGAGCATGCCATACATGGAGATGAGCCCCTCATAGAAATAGCCCTTGTACACCCGGGCGCACACAAGCTTCAGATGATACCAGGTGACTATCCCGCCGGTGATGGCCATGAGGAGGAAGGGCAGCCACAGGCCGCTGAGATCCTCCAAATTTATGGAGGCGATACCGGCGACTATCATAATGTCGAAGAAGAAGCCGGATATACGGTTTAACAGATAGTTATTCTGATACTGGCGGATGATTATCTTCTTTTTCTTGCCCCATTCGAGCAGGACCCGGACAAGGATAGCCAGGGCCGAGGCGATGATGAAGTTAAAGCCCCAGAGCAGGGTGTTCACCGTGGCCGCCAGGCCGGGAGCCAGGGCGGAAAGGCCCTCTGTTATGCCCCAGGTGATGAGGAAGGTGAAAAGATAGATGATAAGCACCATGGCTATCTGCACTGAGAGCTTATCCACAGAGTCTGAGATGGGCAGCTCGTTCTTGTCCCGGAAGAAGCCCGGGTCGTATTTCTCTTCGGTCCTTTTTCCGCTTTGGCCCAGCTTGCCCCGGTGGGCGAGGATGTTCAGCATTATCACGCCCACAACACAGGCGCAGAGATAGCCCGCGGCGGCAATGCTGAGGCCGAAGCTCTGCCCCCCGGCAAAGCCCAGGTTCTCGTAGCTGGAGCCCACGTTGTTGGCCTGGCCGGGGCCCTGGCCATAGCCCATGGGCAGGAGCAGACCCGCGGCCATGAACATATCCGGCATGATGGTATAGGCCAGGCCCATGCTTATTATAAGGCCCAGCACGCCCTGTACAAGATAGGTGCTCACTATCACCGCGCCGGATCTCAGCCCGGTCATGGAGCCCTTGTCGCCGCTGTCTTTTTTCACCACCCGGAGGCTCATGGCGATAAAGCCCAGGGCAATGCCGTGATATACCAGCATCTCCATAAGCTCCGCATCTATGGGAACAAGGCCCGTGTATTTAAGGATGAGCACGATAAAGCCGCCCATGACAGCCACGGGCATAAGGCTTTTGCGGATGAACGTCACTCTGCTGCGCAGAAAGCCGGATATCAGTATCGCTCCGGCGATAAGGCCAAGCTGGATTATTATGTTCCATAGACCTGTATTTGAGGCTGAATAGTCCATTTTATATCCTCACTGTCTTTTATTTTCCCAATGGGCCAGGTATTTCCGCAGGCAGACGGCCCCCTCCGCCTTCAGCTCGTAATATTTATCCCCCTCGGTGAAGAGCAGGATGTTCGCCTGTACCATGGCCATGCTGTTTATTTTATCCAGGCTGAAGCTATGTCCGGCCCAAATAAGCTCGCCCTCCCGCTGGGAGAGCCTCCCCCGGCCCAGCCGTTCCTCCCTGTGGC
>DBGBEC010000211.1:0-14556 GCA_048477415.1 Candidatus Limivicinus sp.
ACGATTCTTTTATTGAAAATGAAAATGATTACGAATTGGATGATGAGAACTATGAGGAGTTTTGGTCTTTTATATTCAAAAAAATGAGATAGATGGAAATTTACCGATTGAAGTAGCAGAAGATGATTATTCCCTCATATATTATCATATCAACACATTAATATATAAGTAAATGAGAATAGCCGAGAAGCACATTTCTGTACCTCTCGGCTATTCTCATTTTGCCCATTGCAAACGCCGAATTGTTGGTGTATCTCATTTCTATCATTTAGACCACTTAGCAAATGGACAGAGGTTTTTTGTCGCTGTTGCGTTTATTTGAAATACACAAAGAGGCCCTGGGGGTTTTCGCGGCGCTGGACCTGGCGGCGGAGGCGGAGGTAGTCGAGGTGGGCCAGCGTCTCGCTGACGGCGAACCATTTTTGACTGATGGGGAAATCCTCCCAGCTCTTGGCGCTTATTCTCCACTGGATATGCCCGGCGATGTGATAGGCCGTGTGGCCCGGGTTTTCCGATATGTAGTTTTCTATCTCCTCTATCCGGGCGCGGTGATGGGCGATAAGCGCCCCGGCCCTGGAGGCAAGGCTGATATCGCCCTGGGTCCTATGGGCTGGGAGACAGAGCTCTGTCTCAAGAGCGGCCATCCGGCTGAGACTGTCGAGATAGTCGCCCAGCCTGTCGCTGCCGGGGCCCGCGGAGCAAATATTGGGCGTGATGTCAAAGAGCACATGATCCCCGGAAAACAGAAGCTTCTTCCTGCCGTCGTAAAGGCACATGTGGCCGCCGCTGTGACCGGGAGTGGCGATACAGCGCAGCTCGTAGCCGCCATAGCGCAGTATGTCCCCGTCCTTGACGGTCTCCGCCTCGAAATGGCCGGGAGCGTATATGATGGCGGGGCTTTTTTTCATTATTTCCCGGAAAATGTTTTCCGGCATACCCTCTTTTCCCATCCAGACGCCTCTGCGGCTCCAGGCGTTTTCATCCCGTATTTTCTCGAGCTCGCCCTGTTCTATCATGATCTCACAGCCCAGGTCATACAGGGCGCCGGCGTTGCCTGTGTGGTCGGCGTGGAGATGGGTAAGAAATACGTCTGTTTTTTCAAAGGAGAGCCCCAGGGCCTTCATCCCGGCCAGAAGCTCGTCCAGGCAGCATTTTGTGTTGAAGCCCGTATCTATAAGCAGGCTCCGCTCCGCCCCTCTGATAACATAGCAGTTCAGCCATTTGAGCGGATTGTTCGGAAGGGTTATTGGAAAGGTGAAGACCGAGTCTCCTACCTGGCGTATCATGTTATGACCTCCTTATTTTCCCCGGCTGTCCGGTCGTCACAGCCGGGGCGGGTGATTTAAAAATTCCTGTAGCAGTCCAGAATAAGGTGCTTGAAAAGCTGCTCAGGCAGGCTGAGCTTATGCTCTTTTTTTGAGATGAAGGAAAAGGTGCTCGTTATCCCGCCGCCCTCAACCGGGAGGATCTTTATATTCTCCAGGTCATATTCACGCACATCGGTACGGAGTATATTGCCGACCAGGTTGTCGTTTCTGGAGATGATGTCCACAGTCTGGTGCGGGACCATGCACTCAAAGGCCAGGTTGAGCTCTATCCCGTTTCTGGCAAAGAGCTGGGATATGGCTATTCCGGGCACGGTCTTGAGCTGAGGCATGAGCATGGGGACCTTGTCCAGGTCCTGTATAGTCACCCTGTCCCTCTGGGCCAGAGGATGATTTTTATTTACTATGAAGACACGCTCTGCCCTATCTAACTCCACAGCGGAAAATTTGGCGCTGAGATCCTCGCCATAAACAAGGCCGAACACAGCCTCGCCCTTATATACCAGTTCCATGCAGGCTGTGGAATAGTCATGGATAAGATTCACGCTGAATTCATCCGGCGGGGTTATAAGCAGCTTTTGAAGCTGGGCCGGGAGCTTTAAAAAGCGGCCTGCTGTGATGGCTATTGACAGGTTGGTCTTGCCCATGGCTTGCAGGCGGCTCAGCTCCTGGATCTTTTCCACATGCCTTATAACACACTCCGCCTCGTGCAGGACCTCGTTGCCGAGAAGCGTTGGAGACAGTCCCCTGGCGCTTCTGTAAAATAGCTCCGCTCCCAGCTCGTCCTCAAGCCTTCTTATGGAGGAGCTGATGCCCTGGGGGCTGATATTAAGGGAGGCAGACGCCTTTGACATGCTGCCGACCCGGCAGATCTCTATGAAATATATCAGTTGATTGATATCTATTTCCACTCACCCCTTTGCCAAAAATTTTTCTATCATTATAACCAAAATATAGGCACATGTCCAGCTACTCGCACTTTCGGCTTAAACATTTTGTTGTCGCTATCAAGTGTTAATAAAATATCAATTGATGCTTAGCCATAGAGTAGAAAGCCCTAAAATAACTGCTTCTTGTTGTGTGCGCAGGTCTGTGATATTTATATGACAATAAAACTCAGCGCTCATCCACGGTGTATTGTGGCCGCCCGGCTCATACGGAGCCTGGGGAAAAAAGGAGGAGAAAATGAAGCTTCCGCTGGAAGGGATAAGAATTTTGGACCTTAGCACCATGTACCCCGGCCCCTTGTGTACCATGCTTTTGGCCGATTTCGGGGCCGAGGTGATAAGGATCGAGCCGCCAAATGGCGGGGACCTGTGGCGGCAGTCCGCCCCAAGAATAAATGGCCTGGGCATGCCTTATCTTCAGGTAAACAGAAACAAAAAGAGCATGACCCTCAATTTGAAAAGCCAGGAGGCCCGGGATATCTTCTATAAGCTAACTGCCGACGCGGATGTGATAGTCGAGCAGTACAGACCCGGTGTGGCGGCGCGCCTGGGGATAGACTATGAGACAATAAAGAAGATCAACCCCAGGATAGTATACTGCTCTATCTCAGGCTTTGGCCAGGACGGGCCCTACAGGCTCCTCTCCGGCCATGACATAAACTACATAAGCTATGCGGGTATACTCGCGCTCTCCGCGAGGAAGGGTGAACGCCCGGCCCTTCCGGGCGTGCAGATAGGCGATGTGGCGGGCGGTGCCCTGTATGCCGCCATCGGCATACTCACAGCGCTGATGGGGGCAAAGGACAGCGGCATGGGCCAGTATATAGATACGGCAATGTTTGACGGTGCGGTATCGCTCATGGCCTGGAACGCCTGCGGTTACCTGGCCGGGGGCGCGGACACAGAACCGGAGAGCAACATTCTGATCGGCCAGCTCGCCTGCTATAACGTATACGAGACGGCGGACGGCAGATTCATAAGTCTTGGCAGCGTGGAGGCACATCTCTGGGCCAACTTCTGCCGGAGGATAGATAAGCCGGAGTATATCCCCCTGCAAAGAGAGGCGGAGGCCCAGGAGGAGATGAAAGCATATATAGGCGACCTTTTCAAAAGCATGAGCTTTGACCGCTGCAAGGAATATCTGGACGGGCTCGACTGCTGCTGGTCCCCCGTCGCGACAGTGGCCGAGGCGCTGGAGGATCCCCAGGTGAAGCACCGGGCTATGGTAAGAGAGATGGATGATCCCATGGGGGAATACGGCCGGGTGAAGCTCATAGGCAACCCCATAAAGCTCTCAGAGACTCCGGCCCGCATGGAGCTGTTTCCGCCCAGAAAGGGCGAGCACAGCGCCGAGATACTGGAGGCCTGCGGCTATACCCCGGAGCAGATCTCAGCGTTTTACGCAGAAGAAATAATATGAGAGGTCGGTAAAAATGAAGATACTTGTCTTTATTAAACAGATACCCGGCGCAGGTCAGGTAAAGCTTGACCCAAAGACCGGAAACATAATACGCAGCGGAGCGGAGGCCGTGATAAACCCCCTGGACCTTAACGCCATAGAGGCGGCGCTCTCTTTCAAAAGGAGCCTTGGCGCTGCTGTCACGGCGATAAGCATGGGCCCTCCCCAAGCCGAGAGCATACTGCGAAAGGCCCTGGCTCTGGGCTGCGACGAGGCTGTACTTCTGTCAGACAGGGCCTTTGCCGGAGCTGATACTCTGGCCACGGCCTACACTCTGGCGAAAGCCGCGGAAAAGGCGGGAGACTATGATCTGCTGATATTCGGCCAGAACTCCGCCGACGGGGACACGGCCCAGGTAGCGCCGGCTACCGCGGCGTTTTTGGATCTGCCCCAGATAACAGGCGTTCTTTCAGCGGAGGTTCGCGACGGCTGGGTATATTGCCGCCGCGGCGTAAAAGACAGGACCGAGAGCCTGAGAGCGAAGCTGCCCGCTGTGATAAGCGTGAGCCCCGAGATAAACCGCCCGGGCTACGCACTGCCGCGTAACATACTCCGGGCCGCGGAGCTGCCCATAAAGGTTTGGAACAGGCTGGATATAAAGGCCGACAGCGGAAAAACAGGCTCTGCCGGTTCTCCCTCCGCGACAAAGACGCTCTTCACACCGCCCAAGCCCCAGTCAAAGCTGAAGCTGCTGAAGGGCAGCGCGAAGGAGCTCGCGGTGGGGATCGCGGACATATTGGAAAATGAAAACATTATTTGAGCGTGGGGGGAAAGAAAATGGCTAAGGAAACGGCTTTCGGAATATGGGTCTTTGCCGAGCAGAAAAGCGGGAGCATAGAGCCCACTGTATATGAGCTGCTGGCAAAGGCGAAGGAGCTGGGCGCTGAAAAAAATGAGCCGGTGACGACGGTGCTTTTAGGCTATGGTCTGGAGCCGCTGGCCGGGACGCTTATAGCGAGCGGGGCGGACACCGTGCTCATCGGCGAGAGCGAAAGCCTCTGCGTATACAGCCCCAGGACCTATCAGCAGGCAATGAGCGAGCTTGCGAAAAAATACGAGCCCTCCATCATCCTCTTTGGGGCCACGCCCCTGGGCAGAGAACTTGCTCCGAGAATAATGGTCAGCCTTGACACCGGCCTTACGGCGGACGCGATAGACCTGGGCTTTGACGGGGAGGGCGAATTCTACCAGACGACCCCGGCCTTTGGCGGCAGCGCCTATGCCAGGATAGTCATAAGCCGGGCAAGACCCCAGATGGTCACAGTCAGGCCCAGGGTCTTCACTCCCCTGGTGCCCGACAGCGAGAGACAGGGAAATATCGTCAAGGAGCAGCTTGACATATCCCCGGATGAAGACTGGGAGCTCATCGGAGCGGAGCCCAAAAAAGAGGACGAGGCCTCGATAGAAAAGGCCCCGGTGATCGTCGCGGCGGGGCGCGGCGTGAAGACAGAGAAGGAACTGGTCTCTCTCAGGGAGCTCGCAGGCCTTCTGGGCGGCGGCGTTGCCGGCTCCAGGCCCTTTATAGAAAGCGGGCTTCTGCCCCATAGCTGCCAGATCGGCCAGTCCGGGGCTACGGTAAAGCCGGAGCTCATAATAAACGTGGCAATATCCGGCTCTGTCCAGTACAAAGTCGGTATGCAGAACTCGAAGCGGGTTCTCAGCATAAACACAAACAGAAGCGCTCCGATCTTCGACTTTTCAGATTATGGAGCCCAGGCAGATTTCAGGGAGCTCATCCCGGCCCTGAACGAGGAACTGAAGAAGAGAAAAAGGCAGCGCGAAAAATAACAAAGGAGAGAGCCAATGAAAAAACTGTACACCCCTATCAAGATCAACGGCCTTGAGCTGAAAAACAGAGTGGTCATGGCCCCCATGAGCGTGGGACACACCATAAACGGCTACGTTGACGACTCCGTGGCTGATTTTTACCGGAGCAGAGCCCTGGGCGGCGTGGGCCTCATCATCTTTGCTAACATGCAGTGGGACAAGGTGCGCCATGCTAACAATGTTCCCCTGCTGACAGATGAAAAATACATACCCCAGCTCAAGAAAATGACCGACGCCATCCATGAGGGCGGGAGCAAGGTCTTTGCCCAGATAATGCACAGGGGTACCTCCGCACCCCGGGCCACCATCGGCGGCCTTGAGGCCGTGGGCCCCTCTGCGGTGCCCCGGAAATTCACCCATTACGAGATGCCCCGGGCTCTGACCGTTGAGGAGATAAAGGAATTTGTCCGCTGGCAGGCGGAGGCGGCCCTTATCGCCAAGAAGGCCGGCTTCGACGGCATAGAGCTGGAGACAAACTCCGGCTATCTCTACGGCCAGTTCTGGTCCCCTCTCACAAACCTCCGCACCGACGAATACGGCGGCAGCCTTGAAAACAGGAACCGCTTCATGGTGGAGACCCTGGCCGCCATCCGCCAGACTGTTGGCCCCGACTATCCCCTTCAGCTCAGGGTCAGCGGCAGCGACCTGCTTGAGGGCGGGTGCAGCGGCGACGACATAGCCGAGATATGCGAATATCTGGACAAGACCGGCTATGTGGACAGCTTTTCCGTCACTGCCGGCTGGCATGACTCTACCGTGCCCCTTATCACCATGGAGGTCCCCTATGCCAACTGGCTCTATCTTGGCCGCCAGATAAAGGCCCGGGTCAAGGTCCCTGTGCTCCAGGGCATGCGCATGGAGATATCCGTGGCCGAAGAGGTGGTGGAGCGGGGCGATGTGGACGGCGCCGTGATCGGCCGCCAGTGGCTCGCGGATACGGACCTTGTGAAGAAGGCCATGGCCGGACAGTATGACCGGATACGTCCCTGTGTGGGCTGCAACGCCCTCTGCCTGGACGCGGCCCAGGCCGGGAAAGACATCGGCTGCATAGGCAACTACGAGTGCAACCGCGAGGGCGAGCTGAGAAACGCCCAGGGCCTCTTCCCCAGCCAGCTCAAATCAGAGACGCCGGAGAAAATATTGGTCATCGGCGCGGGCCCCTCGGGCCTGGAGTTTGCCCGGGTGGCGGCTCTCCGGGGCCACAAGGTCACTATCTGGGAAAAGCGCAACAGAAGCATAGGCCTCAGCCTCTTTGCCGCCACTCCCCCCAGAAGATACGATATCCGCTATCTGGGCCAGTGGATGGAGCGGGAGTGCAGAGCCCTCGGCGTGGACATCATCTTCAACAAGGAAGCTAACTCCCAGGATATCATAGAGGCCGCAAAAGACTTTGACCGGGTGGTCATTGCCGCCGGCTCAAAGGCCGTTATGCCCCCCATACCCATGGACGAGGGCACCAAAGTGGTCCATGCCTGGGATGTGTTCGAGGGCAAGGCCAGGCTCGGCAAGAATGTTGTCGTTGTAGGCGGAGGCGATGTGGGCGTTGAGGTGGCCATGTACATCGGAGAGATAGGCACCATCACCGCCGAGCAGCTTCGCTTCATGATGATATACAAAACAGAGCCGGAGGCAAAGCTCAAGCAGCTTCTCAACAACGGCGTACACAATGTAACGGTGGTGGAGATGGGCTCCAAATTCGCCCCGGACATAAACCCCGGCAGCCGCTGGTCCATCATGTACAGGACAAAGCAGCTTGGAGTAAGGCTCATGAAGGAGACCCGCGTCCTCCATCTCGGCAAAGACAGCGTTGAGGTGGAAAATGCCGAGGGGAAGGAGAGCATTCCCGCCGATACCATCGTTATAGCGGCCGGAGCGCGCCCCAACAATGGCCTCTATGAGGAGCTGAAGGGCAAGCTGCCCAAGCTCAACATCATAGGCGACGCGGTGAGCGTGGGCCGCATCCACAACGCGGTCGAATCCGCCTATAAGCTCGCCTCCACCATTTAAGACCCGGCAAAAGGTTTGAAGCCGTGAAAATACAACAAAACAGGAGGAAAACCACAGATGGAAATGCTTGACGATGTAAAGATCCTTGATTTTACCACAAATGTGGCGGGTCCCGGCGCAAGCGCCATTGCTACCGACTTCGGCGCTCAGGTCATCAAAATAGAATCCCAGACCGGAGACTCTGCCAGGACCTATGCTCCCTTTATCGACGGCAAGGGCATGACCCACGCCTGGGTGAACAGGGGCAAGAAGTCCATGGTCATGAACCTGAAGGACCCAAGGGCCGTGGAGATATGCAAAAAGCTGGCGGCGGACGCGGACGTGCTCGTAGAGGGCTTTCGCCCGGGGGTGATGGAGCGGCTGGGTCTGGGCTATGAGACCCTGAAGGAGATAAATCCCCGCCTGGTCTATTGCTCTGTCAGCGCCTTCGGCCAGACGGGACCATATTCACAGCGCCCCGGCTTTGACCTTCTGGGCCAGGCCATATCCGGCATGATAAGCGTGAACGGCGAAAAGGGCGGCAAGCCCATAAAGCACGGTGTGACCATAGCCGACTATTTTGCCGGGCCCAACGCCTATGCCGCCATTATGACGGCTCTGCACTACCAGCGCCGCACCGGCCTTGGCCAGCACATCGACGTATCCCTCATCCAGGGCATGATATACCTGAACAGCCCCATTGACAGGCTCAACGACGGCATCGTCATAAAGCCCAACGGCGGCCACCACAGCGCCCTCTGCCCCTTCGGCGGCTTTTGGAACAAGCAGGGTGAAGGTGTTATCATTTGCGCCCCCAATCCCAAGGCCTGGGCCAGCGTTGCAAAGGCGATGAACAGGCCCGACTTCCTTACGGATGAGAAATATTCCACCGTCAATGTCCGGGCCAAGTATCAGGAAGAGATAATCGCCGAGATCGAGGCCTGGCTGGATACTTTCCCCAACATGGACGCGGCCATAGACCACATGATGTCCTGTGATGTGCCCTGCTGCAAGATAAACACCACCGAGGACGTGGTGAACGACCCCCAGGTAAAGCACATGGGCTATATCGTGCAGGCCCCCACCCAGGACGATATAACCAGCAGAGACACCTTCCTGACCCGCGGCCCCAACGCGCTTTTCTCCGACAAGCCCGGCCAGATCCACAAGGCCGCAGCCCTGGGCCAGCACACCAGAGAGATCCTGGAGAATCTCGGCTACAGCGGCGAGGAGATAGAGCAGATGCTCATCGACTGGGCTCCGAACGCAGACAAGATTTAAATAAAAAAGGAGAATCGGTATGGAAAGAAAGCTTCCCTTCCAGTGGCAGCACCATGAATTCAGAGAATCCTTCGGCGCATTTCTGGACAAAGAGGCGGTCCCCTACTATGACCAGTGGTGCATGAACCACCAGGTCCCCCATGAATACTTTGAAAAAATGGGTCAGGCCGGATTCATGGCCATGTGGGTGGACAAGGAGTACGGCGGAGCCGGCTGCACCGGCGACTATCTCTACACCGTGATAAAGGCGGAGGAGTATTCAAAGCGCGGGCTCAACTGTGTATTCTCCCGGCTGAGCGGGGATGTTGTGGCCCCCTACATAGCCCAGCACGGCACAGAGGCGGCAAAGAAGAAGTGGCTGCCCAAGGTGGTCAGGGGCGAGGCGGTCCTGGGGGTGTGCATGACCGAGCCCGATCACGGCTCCGACCTTGCCAATATCGAGACTTCCGCCGTGGACATGGGCGACTATTATCTCGTAAACGGCACAAAGACCTTCATCTCCAACGGCATGGTGTCGGACCTCTTTGTCGTGGCCGTGCGCACGGATCCGGAGGCGGACAAGCCCCACAGAGGCATAAGCCTGCTGCTCATCGAGGCAGATAGCCAGGGCGTATCCCGCCAGCTCATAGACAAGATCGGCCTTCAGGCCCAGGACACCGCGGAGCTCTCCTTTGAAAATGTGAAGGTGCCCAAGGAAAATCTGCTGGGTGAGGAGAACAAGGGCTTCTACCTGCTTATGCTCCACCTTGAGGCTGAGCGTATCATGGCGGCCTACGGCTCTATAGGAACAGTCGAGCACAGCCTGAGCCTTACCAAGGAATACGTTCTGCAAAGGCGCATCTTCGGCAAGCCGCTCTCCGCCTTCCAGAACACCCAGTTCAAGCTTGCCCAGCTATATACCGAGTATAACCTGGCGCAGAACTACCTTGACCAGGTGCTGATGGACTTCATGGCCGGCAAGGACGGCATAAACACCGACTGCTCCATGATAAAATACTACACCTCCGAGCTTGCTTTCAAGGTGGCCGACCAGTGCGTGCAGATGTTCGGCGGCTATGGCATAAGCTCTGAGATACCAATTTCCAGGCAGTTTTGCGACGCGAGGATAATGCGCTTTATGGGCGGTACCACCGAGACGCAGATAGGCGTTGTGGCCGCCGGCTTAGGCATAAAATAAACAGCGAGGGCCCTGGACAGACTCCCCCTGTCCAGGGCCGGGGAAAGGATCTATTAGGAAACAATGGAAAAGAAGATATTATCGATTTTTTCGCTCAAGCAGTTCATATTTTTCCTGCTGGGCATTGCGGCAGCGGCAGTTTTCTTTCTTATAAGCCCCTTTGAAGGGCTGACTGTCGAAGGAATGAAGGTACTGGGCCTGTTTCTCATGGCGATAGTCTGGTGGATGGGCAGCGTATTTGCCGATTATGTCACAGCGTTCTGGATGATGGCCCTCATGATTGCTACCAAGGCCACCACCCTGTCCACGGTGTTCACCGCCTTCTCCGGCGGCGTTATCTGGATAGTCATCCCGGTGCTGGCTATCGGCGCCTGCCTCAGCAAGACCGGCCTTCTCCGCCGTGTTGTCCTGGCGATACTCAGCAAGTTCAAGGGCAATTTCAAAAGCCAGACTCTCGGCTTCCTCATCGCCGGAAACCTGGTAAATCCCCTTATCCCCAGCGCCACCGCCAAAGTGGCCATAGCCGCTCCCCTGGTGCGCACCTACAGCGACACTCTGGGCTATGGGGTCAAGTCCAAGTCCGCCGCCGGAATGTTCTCCGCCATGTGGATGGGCTTTGGCGCCAACGGTCCCTTCTTCCTCACCGGCACCACCATGTGCTTCACGATGATCGGCCTTCTGCCCGAGGGTTATCAGGATGGCTTCGATTTCCTCCACTGGCTGGCTATAGCCTGGCCCTGGGGCCTTGTGCTGCTGGTGCTCTCCTATGTGTTCATCCAGCTTTTCTACGCCCCGAAGGAGGACAGCACTGTCTCCGTTGAATTTGTTAAGGAGCAGCGCGCAGCCCTTGGCAGGATGGGACGCAGCGAGAAGATAACCGCAGTGGTCCTGGTGCTCTGTCTGCTGCTCTGGGTCTCCGAGAGCTGGCACGGCATATCCGCCGCCGTCGTGGCCCTGCTGGGCATGTGTGTGCTGCTGAGCACCGGCGTGATGGACAGGGCCTCCTTCAGAAGCGGTATCGCCTGGGAAGCCACCATCTTCATCGGGTGCAGCACCGGGCTTGGCACAGTGTTCAGCAAGGCCGGGATAACCGACTGGGTCAGCAGCTCCTTCGCTCCCTATCTCCAGCCCCTGTTCAACAACGTGTATCTCATGATAGTGGCCTCTGTTGTGATCATCTCCCTGCTGCGCTATGCCTTCGTGTCTCAGACCGCGCTCATGACCATTTTCACAGTGGCCTCCGCCCCCTTTGCCATTGCCGCCGGTATGCACCCCTTTATCCCCGGCTTTGTGGCCCTTGTCACTGTGAACGTCTTCAACACCTCCTATAATAACGGCACCTTCATCACCACTATGGCCGCCTCCGACCAGATGGTCAACTTCAGGGACGTGACAAAAATGTCATATATCTACATGCTCGCCTGCATACTTGGACTTCTCTGCTGCGTACCTATGTGGAAGATATTTGGTCTTTTGTAATAAGCGGCCGCTTTTATCACAAGCTCCGCCTTACAGGGACGGATCCTGACTGCCCCATTGCGTTTTGCTGCTCTCAGCTCCTTTGGGGCAGAGCGTTTGAAAACAATAGTTAGTGAATTAATTAACCTCGCCGGGCCCAAATATTCAGCGGCCCGCGGGAAAAGGAGAGAAAAAAATGGCAGAACTGATAATGGTATTGGCATACATAATTATTACGACGGCAGTGGGCTGGATACTCAGCACCAGGGCCAAGGCCCGCAATGACATAAACTCCTTCTTTATCGGCAAAAAGGAGCTGGGCGGCCTGCTCATCTGCTTTATAATGTTCGGCGAGATGATAGCCGGCTCCAGCACTGTGGGCAGCGCTCAGACCGCATTTGGCTCGGGCATGTCTTCGGTCTGGACCAACTGGGGCCAGTCGCTGGGCGTGTTCGTGTTCGTGCTCACAGTCAGCAAGCTCTACCGTGTGGCGGGACATTACGGCGCGTTCTCCGTGCCTGAGGCCTTTGAATTTCGTTTTGACAGCAAGGCCTGCCGCATGGTGGTGATGGTGATAGTCGTTGTGGTATACGGTATCCTCTTTGCCATGCAGCCCAAGGCCGCGGCCAACATCATCGCCCCCATGATTAACGTTGACCTTACGGTTATGACCTGGGTGATGGGCGGTATCTTTGTTATCCAGGCTCTGGTGGGTCTGAAGGGCATAGCTGCGATGAACGTGGTGCACGCCCTGTTTCTCTACGCGGGAAGCGTGGTAGTGGGCGTTCTGGCCTGGAACCATGTGGGAAGCCTTGACCTGGTGCGCGACACTCTGGGCGCTAACTATCTCAGCTTCACTCAGCCCAGTCTGGGAGCTGTCATCGGCAACGCCGCCGGCGGCATGTTCGCCTTCATCCTCTCCACCTCCCTTGTGGCTAATATCTACAGCGCGAAGAACAAAAAGGCGGCCAACCGCGGTGTTCTCGCCGCCGCCATTCTGGTCATTGTCTTTGCCTTCTTCCCCGCTCTTATCGGCATTTTCGGAAAAGTGATGTACCCCGACGCGACAGCCAGCACCATCTTTTACACTGTGGCTGACACCTTCGGTCCCGCCGTGGGCGCTCTGGCCAGCATGGCAATAATCGCGGCTGTCTTCTCCACTGCTCCCGCTTTCCTGCTGACTCTTTCCACTACCATCACCCGCGATTTCTATCTCACCATCATAAACAAGAACGCCACCGAAAAGCAGCAGCTCCGCTTCTCCAAGTGGGCCATCGTTGGCATTGGCTTCGTGGCCACGCTCCTTGGTATTTACGCCAGGAACATACTCACCCAGGTAAACGGAGCGTTCCAGATCCGCGCCGTGGCCGGAATGGTGCTCGTCATCGGCGCCTACTGGAAGAAGGTAGACAAGAAGTCCGCCTTCTGGTCCATGCTGGTGGGCGGCGCTGTGGCGGCAGTGTGGCACTTCGCGGGCCAGCCCTTTGGTATCGTCCCCTTCTGGCCCGGCTGCGGCACCGGACTTGTGATACTCGTTATCATGACCCTCATGAACGGCAAAGAGGTCTCCGCAGACTTTGCCCGCTATAAGGAGCACATGGACGCCATCCCCGCCGACCAGCTTTGAGCCGGACCCCGCCCGGGGCGTATCCCGCCCCGGGCATCACAAAATGAGAGCAGGAGCACATTATGTTTCAGTTTGAAAATTTTCTTATACGCAACGCCAGAATGTACCCGGAGCGGCTGGCTTTTGTGTACAGGGACAAGAGCTATACCTGGAAGGAGCTGAACCGGGAGGTAAACAGGCTGGCTAACTCATTCAAGGCCCTGGGTCTCAAAAAGGGCGACAGGCTTGCCTATATGTTCCCCAACTGCGCGGAGGTCGTCCTCGTCTTCCTGGCGACGCAGAAGCTGGGAGTGACCGCGACGCCTGTAAACACCCATTTCCTCCATGATGAGATAGCCCGGATAATGAAAGTGATAGACTGTAAGGCCGCCGTGTATGACGCACGCTTTTCAGAGACCATGAACAAGGCCGGAAAGCTTTACGGCTCCCTTGAGCACATGATAGTCTCCGGCCAGGCCGGGGCCGGGGAGCTGAGCCTTTCGGAGCTAATGGCCAAAGGCGGCGAGGAGGAGGCCCAGGTGGAGCTGAGGGCGGAGGATGAATCTGTTATCATCCTCACCAGCGGCACCACCGGCACCGCGAAGGCCGCCCTGCGAAGCCAGGGCAACATGCGCGAATACGGCCTTATGCTCGCCATCGAGAACGACAACTCCCATAAGCCCGAGACGGCCCTGACCCACTGCCCCTTTTTTCACACCGCCTGTCTGAGCATTCTTGTAAAGATGCTTGCGCTGTGCGGCACCTTCGTGCTGGTGGATAAGGTGGACCCGGAGTTCATATTCGGGCAGATAGAGCGCTACAGGGTCAGCATGATGCTCATGGTGCCGCCGCTTCTGTATATGCGGCTGTATGACTCGGGCCTGTGGAAGGAACGGGATCTGTCCTCCCTCCGGGAGGCCCAGTTCACCGGCGGAAAATGCAGCATGGACTATGTTCGCAAAATTTTCCAGATGTTCCCCCAGGCAAGGCTTCGCCCTTCCTATGGCTCTACGGAGGTATGCGCCTCGTGCAGCGCCGTCCTCTCCCGGGAGGAGTTTGAGGCAAAGCCGGAGCTCTGCAAAACCGTGGGACGAATAAACGCCAACTGTGAAATGCGCCTGGTGGACGAGCAGGGCCGGGACGTCCCCCAGGGCCAGGTGGGCGAGGCCCTGGTGCGCTCCCCCGCCGTTTTTTCAGGATATATAAAGGACCCGGAGCTAAATTATAGGGTGCTGAAGGACGGCTGGTTTTACACGGAGGATCTGCTGAAGCGGGATGAGGACGGCTTTTATTATCTGGTTGACAGGAAAAAGGACATGATAAAGACCGGCGGAGAAAACGTATATGCCCAGGAGGTGGAGGATGTGCTGAGAAACCACCCCAGCATTTTTGACTGCGCTCTGATAGGTGTGGAGGATGAGCGCTTCGGCGAGGCCGTGGCTGCCGCCATCATCCTGGATCCGGGTGCGGAGCTTTCAGATGAAGAGCTC
>DBGBEC010000212.1:0-5969 GCA_048477415.1 Candidatus Limivicinus sp.
CACCCCAATTATTGTTTTGCGATAATTTATTATAATGCTAACACAAAAATTATCGTTTGTCAATAATTATTGGCATAAAAAACCGACCTCCCAATCGTTAGATCACAGGTCTAACTTTCGGGGGTCGGTTCAGTGGAGGACGGTTTTTTATACCCTGTCTATGCCCTTTTGCGCAAGGCGTTTTTCAACGGCCTTGTTTACCACCGTGTATATGACGGAGGAGACAGGCACACCGATCAGCATGCCCAGCATGCCGAAGGCGCTTCCCCCCACGGTGACTGCCATCAGAACGAATATAGCCGGCAGGCCCACGGATTTTCCCACGACTCTGGGATAAATGATGTTGCCCTCAAGCTGCTGAAGGATGATGATGAATACCACGAAGCCGATCGCCTTTATGGGGGACTCCAGCAGGATGAGAAATGCGCCGATACCGGTGCCTATAAAGGCGCCGAACACGGGGATAAGGGCCGTGAATCCCACCAGCACTGAGACCACCGGGGCATAGGGCATGCGCAGGATAAGCATACCAATAAAGCAGAGCACGCCGATTATCACCGCCTCTGTGAGCTGGCCCGTCACAAAGTTTGAGAAGGTCTTGTTGACCATAGACAGAAAGCCGATGATGCTGTTCACCCGCTCCGGGGAGAAGAGGGCTGCCAGCACCCTTTTGCAGGAGGCACCAAAGCGTTCCTTCTGGGCCAGGATGTATATACAGAACACCAGAGCCACAAAGAAGTCTACCAGGGCCGACACAAACGAGCTCGTAGTGCCGATGGTGGTGTCCAGGAATATCCGGCCGCCGTCGGCGATAAAGCCGGTCAGCTTCTCGATCAGCTTGCTCGGGTCGCTGTTTATCTCAGGCAGGTAGGCCGCGAACTGGGCCATAAACTCTGTCAGCTCGTTCCACCACTGGTCAATTTTGTCGTAATACTCGGGTATCTTGGCCACGAAGGACATGAGCGTTGAGGTGAATTCCGGCACCACGATGAAGAAAATGGCAAATATGATGCCGAAGACCACGATAAGGCTCAGGACCAGGCACACAGGCCGCCGCAGCTTATTCCAAAGCCTGCCGCCCTTCTTTGGACCGAGCTTTGTCCAAAAGCTCTCCAATGGGCGCAGGACTATGTTTATTATAAAGGCTATGGCAAGGCCCAGGATAAAGGGGGAGAGTATGCCAATGACCCTTTTTACAAACTGCCACAGCGGCCCCAGGTTCGCCATTAGCCAGGCGATCAGTATGGCCGAGGCCAGCAGCATAAGAATCTGCCTGAAACTTTTTCTGTCAAGCTTCAATGTAAACATTTCCTTTCGTTTTCAGCTCTTGCTGGGGAGTAGAGCCCCTATCTCTTCAGCCTCTGTACAAGGGCCTCGTCGCTCTGGACGATAAGGGTGCCGTAGTCGGTATATATGACCTTTCCCGGCAGCGCGCCGGAGGGCTTGCGCACGTTCCGCACCATGGTCCAATCCACCGCCGTTTTGCCGGAGCTCCTGGCCTGGGAGTGATAGGCGGCGATGACGGCGGCCTGCTCCAGGGTCTTTTCCGGGGGCTCAAGGCCCTCGCAGCGTATTATGACATGGCTGCCATGGAGCTTCTGGACGTGGAGCCAGTAGTCCGTGCGCCGTGCGAGCTTTGTTGTGAGCTCGTCATTCTGGCGGTTGCTTCTTCCGGCCAGGATCTCAAAGCCGTCGTCAGACAGAAAGCTCTGGGGGGGCAGCGGCTTTGCCTTAGGGGCTTTTTTGTTTTTATCCGGCTTTATGAAGCCGGCATTTTCCAGCTCCCGGCGTATCTCGGCCAGGTCCTTTTCCGTTTCGGCCCTAAATATCTCGTCCAGCACGCTTTCAAGGTAGTCAAGCTGCTTTTGCCCCTCTTCCACCAGGGCCGCCAGGTGCTCTGCCGCGCCCTTGAGCTTGTTGTATTCCTTGAAGAGCGAGGCCGCGTTTTGCTGGGGGCTCTTCAGAGGGTCAAGCTCGATCTTCACCCTGGGGCAGCCCTCCTGATAATAGTCCTCGCACTCAAGGGCCCTGTCGCCTTTTTTCAGCCTGTATATATTCCCGGCTACGAGCTCCGCCCTTATCCTCACGCTCTCCCTGTCCTTGCCCCGCTCAAGCTCCTGGCTTTGCAGGGCCAGCTTTCTTGAGAGCCTGTCCCTCATGGTCTTTACCCGGCGCTGGAGCTCCTGGGCGCGCTTTCGCCGCTGCTCAGCCCTGTCGCGGCGGGAATAAAAAGCGTCCAGCAGGGCGGAAAAGCTTTCAAACTCCTGGTATTCCACGGCCTTGCCGTATTGGGCGAGCCTCATGAAGGAAAAATCAAGGGCTTTCCCATCCTGGATGAGCAGGACAGGGGAGAACTCAGCCTCGCGGACGCTGTCTCTCAGCGCCTCCAACTGCTCGTAAAGCCTGCCATAGTCCTCGCCGCAGCGGCAGGAGAGCTCCCGGCAGATAAGAGGGGAGAGCCCGGAAAAGCAGCGCAGCAGCCAGGTATCGGGAGGAATGTGGCGGGGCGCGTTTTTGACAGCCTCCTCCAACTGGTCGGAGCTGATGGTGAAAAACGGGATCTTCTCCTGCTTCGGAGGCAGGCGGTATATCATACCGGGGAGCATGGCCCGCCCGGTACCGGCGGCGAAGTCCGCCCGGCGCATACAGTCGATAATCCGCCCGTCGGGACCCACCAGGACCAGGTTTGGGCTTCGGCCTATCATCTCGACTATGAGCTGCTTTTCAGCCTCCACACCCAGCTCGTCACGGCAGAGAAGGCCTATCATCAGCATTCGCTCGTGCTCAGGCTGCCGCACATACAGGATGCGCCCGCCTGCAAGGTGCTTTCGCATGAGCATGCAGAACATGGGCGGCTCCGCCGGGTTCTCAAAGGCTGTCTCCGTTATGTGTACCCGGGCGCAGCCTGTACCGGCAGAGAGCAGCAGACGCAGATTTTCACCCCTGCCGCGCAGGGATATGAGCAGCATGTCCCGTTCCGGCTGCTGTATTTTGTCTATCTTTGCCCCTGAGAGCCTGCTTTCAAGCTCTCTTGAAAGGGCGGAAATGCATATCGCGTCAAGAGGCATCCGTTTCCTCCATTATAGCGGAAAACAGGCTGTTTATCCGCTCGGTCCGGCCCTGAAGGTACAGCCAGCCAAACAGAGCCTCAAGGCCCGTGGCCGCGTGGTACTGGCTGATATCCGCGTTTTGGGGAACGGAGTTCACATGGGCGTTCCGTCCCCTTTTATACACTGCCCGTTCCTCCGGGCTGAGCAGGGGCAGTATCGTCTTTGCCGCCCTGGCCTGGGCCGGTGCGTTCACATAGGACACCGTCCTCCGGTGCAGGTCCCCGGCGGCCAGGTGGCCCCTGGCGCAGAGCATAGTGCGGGTAAGAAGCTCGTACACCCCGTCTCCTATATGGGCCAGGCCCAGCATGCTCATGCGGTTTACTTCCTGAATACTCATTTCAGGGCTGAAATAGTCCATAACAAATCACCGGGGAAGCCGCATCCCCATCCTTAAAACTCATAGGGCTCCAGCGGGTCCTCCGCCGCCTCGGCGGCAAAGGGCAGCTCGTCCCCGCTTATAAGTCCCAGCCTTATCTGTATCTCCTGCCAGCCGGCCCTGTCGATCACTACCTGGCGTGGCTTCGCCCCCTCATAGGGGCCGACGATCCCAAGCTCCTCCATCTGGTCCACGATACGCGCCGCCCGGGAATAGCCCAGCTTGACCCGGCGCTGGAGCATGGAGACCGAGCAGGAGCCCGCCTCAAGCACGGCCTCGACCGACTGGGGGAGCATATCATCAAAGCTCCCGGCGGCCTCGTCCTCGTGGGCGGCCTTTCCGCTGTCTGCGCCGCCCTTGTCCTCGGCGGCCTTGTTCATATATTCCTCTATCTCGTTGTTCTGCTCAGCCTCGCCGGCGCTGGCCTTGATAAAGGAGATGACCTCCTCCCGCTCCTCGTCGGAGACAAAGGCCCCCTGTATGCGGATGGGCTTGCCGCAGCCGACAGGCGAGAAGAGCATGTCCCCCATGCCGATAAGCTTTTCCGCCCCCACCTGGTCAAGGATTATCCTGCTCTCCAGCGAGGAGGACACGGCGAAGGCTATCCTGGAGGGGATATTGGCCTTCATAAGGCCGGTTATAACGTCGGCGGAGGGGCGCTGAGTGGCGATGACCAGGTGCATTCCGGCGGCTCGGCCCATTTGGGCCACCCGGCATATGCTCTCCTCCACGTCCTTGGAGGCTACCAGCATAAGGTCGGCAAGCTCGTCGATAACTATCACCACCTGGGGCAGGGTCTGCTCTCCCGCCGCCTCGCAGTGCTTGTTATAGCCCTCTAAGTTCCGCACACCCAGCTCGGAAAACAGCCTGTAGCGCTTGAGCATCTCCACCACTGACCATTGAAGGGCCCCGGCGGCCTTCTTCGGGTCCGTCACCACGGGCACATAGAGCTGCGGTATGCCGTTATACACACCTAACTCCACCATCTTGGGGTCTATCATGATGAGACGCACCTGGTCGGGCCTGGCCTTGTACAAAAGGCTGAGTATGAGCGAGTTCATGCAAACAGATTTGCCGGAGCCGGTGGTACCGGCAATGAGCAGGTGCGGCAGCTTTGATATGTTCCCTACGATACAGTCGCCGCCGATGTCCTTGCCCAGGGCAAAGCTCAGCTTTGATTTGGCGTTTATAAATTTGGGAGATTCCAGTATATCTCGCAGGAATACCGTGCTCACGATCTTGTTGGGCACCTCTATGCCCACGGTGGATATCTTGTCCGGTATGGGGGCGATGCGCACATTGGCAACGCCCAGGGCCAGGGCCAGGTCCCCCGCAAGATTAGTCACCCGGGCAAGCTTTACCCCCTGGTCAAGCTCGATGTCATAGCGAGTGACAGTGGGCCCACGGGTCACGCTGACGATGGCGGCGCTTATGCCGAAGCTCCTTATGGCCCCTTCAAGCCGCTCTCTGTTCAGTCGTATCTCCTCCCGGGCGTCCACGGCGGCGCTGGAGCTGGCCTTCAGTATGGAGAGGGGCGGGAACTGGTAATCGCCCTGTTCGGCCGCGGCGGAAATAGCCTGAGCCATGGCCTGGGCCTCGGCCTCCACGTCGGCCCGGCTCAGCTTTTTGGCTTTGGGCGGGTCGGATATCTCGGCGCTGAAGGCGGTGGTCCCGCCGCTCCTGGGGGGGACGGGGATCTCGCGGAAGCCGTCTCCAAGATCCTTCTCCGCTTCCGCGCCTTCGCTCCAGATGTCGGCTGTGCGGGACAGGGTCTCGCGCTTTGGCTCTGTCCTTTTCTTTACGGCGGCCTTCCTGGCGGAGCCTGTCCCGGCACTGTCGGCTGCGGCAGCGCTTGCGCCCAGATCCCTGAAGAACAGCTCTTCCTCGTCGTCTCCAAGGGGGAGATCCACCTGGAAGGCCGCCCGGTCGATCCGCTCGATGGCGGGCTTTTTCCTGGGCTGCCCGGTTTTCTTGGCCTTCTCCTTTTTGGGGGGCTCGGGCGGCTCAAAAAAGTCTGCCTCTGGGGCGGCCGCCGGCCCGGAGCCCTCTCTCTTTTTAAAGAGCTGAGAGAGCTTTATGTTAAAGGCCGCTATGACGCAGAGGGCCATGGCCAGCAGCAGGATGGGCGCCGCCCCGAATACGCTGAAAGCCTTTTCAAGGCCGATGGCCCCAAGCCCGCCGATGACGCCGCCGGACTCGAAGCTCTGGCCCTGCACGAAAAGAGAGCCCACAGCAAGCTTGAGGTCAAACTCGCCGGTCACGGCTTCCGCCATGAAAAGATGTGCTGTTGCCGCGAAGAGCATGGGGATGAGCAGCGCACCCGTGACCCGGAGGGATACCGGCTTCCCCTTGTGGAAAAACAGAAGAATGGCCACGAACAGGAAGACCGGCGGCGCAAGCCAGAATCCCCAGCCGATGAGCCCCTTCACAAGGTTCGCGAAAAAGGCCACGAATACCCCCTCGGTATTGAAATAGCTTATGAC
>DBGBEC010000213.1:0-2659 GCA_048477415.1 Candidatus Limivicinus sp.
AAGTCTATCTCCGGGTGCTCAGAGAGCACCCGCTCCAAAAACTCCGGCCTGTCATGGAGGGAGACGCCTATCTCCCTGAACTTCCCCTCGGCCTTTTTTCTCCGGAGGAATTCAAAGGCCTCCCACTTGATTATGTCGTCGTAGGCGCTGGAGTTTATGCTGTGGAGCAGGTAATAGTCGAAATACTCCACCCCGCACTTCTCCAGTTGCTCGTTGAATATGCGCTCAACATCCTCCTTGCAGTGCATGAACTTGACAGGGAGCTTGTCGGACAGGATGTACGAATCTCTCGGATGGCGCTTGACCAGGCATTCGCGCAGGGCAAGCTCCGCTTTCCGGTCGTGGTATATGTATGAGGTGTCAAAGTATTTGAAGCCGTGCTCGAGAAACATATCAATTGCCCTGTTCAGGACCTCATAGTCAAACGACGACTGATCCCGGGGGTCCAGTATAGGAAGATGGAGCGTTCCATAACCAAGCTTTTTCAAGTGCTCAAGTCCCATTGTTCCAGTCTCCTTTCAGTTTTGTTCAGAGGGCCCTTCTGTATATCTCCGCGACGTCTTCCCTGCTGAGCTTACGCATCACTCCTATCGTCCCGTTTGAGCCGCAGGAGACGGCCATGGCGGCCATGCGCTCTATCTCCTCGCTGCTGGGGCTCAGGCCCGCGTCGGAAAAGCTGCACGGCATTCCAAGCCATTTGTACCACTCTCTCAGCTTTTCGATCCCCTCAAGCCCGGCGGCACGGGGGTCTGCCGGGTCGTATTCAACGCCCCAGACCCGGTTTGCCCAGCGGGCTATTCTCTCAACATTGCTGTCCAGGACATAGCTGAGCCAGGAGCAGTAGATAATGCTCAGGGTGGAGCCGTGCAGCGTGTCATACAGCGCTCCTATCTGGTGGGCGATGCTGTGGGAGGCGTTCTCCTTGTGGCGGCCCCAGGCAATGAATTCATCCACGCCCATATCTGCTATCGCCATCAGCTCCGTCCGGTCTGCCAGGTTGTCCCTGTCCCGGTCGAGTATGACAGGGGCCAGATCAGCCCGCAGATAGCGCATCGCGCTCTCAAGAAGATTGTCAAACACTCCGAAATGGGCGTCGTCGCTCATATACCGGTCGGTATGGTGAGACATGATGTCGCAGATACCGTTTATCAGCAGCTCTCGGGGCAGGGTAAGAGTATACTTCGGATCCATAAAGGCATAGCGCGGCCTGACGGCCTGGTCCCAGAGAGCCCACTTTTCGCGCACATCCTCATTCCGCACGACGGTGGCCCAGCCCGCCTCCGAGCCGGTGGCCGGATAAGTGACGACACAGGAAACAGGGATAGCGCCGGACCAGTCGGCAAGCTTTGCGCTGCCGTTAAAGAGCTCCCATACGTCGCCCTCATAGAGAGAGCCCAGGCTGATGGCCTTCGCCGAGTCGACGGCGGAGCCGCCGCCGACGGAGATAATGTAGTCCACATTTTCTTCCCTGGCGAGCTGTATACCCTTTCGCACCAGGGAGACCCTGGGGTTTGGAACGACGCCGCCCAGCTCCACATACCGCAGCCCCGCCGCTGTCAGGCTGGCTCTCAGCTCCGGCAGCAGGCCGCTGGACTGAAGATATTCTCCCCGGCCGTAATGGAGCATTACCACCGTCGCCCCATCGTCCCTGACCTTAGCGCCGATTTTTTTGACGCAATCCGCGCCTATCACTCTCTTGGTGCTCCAGAAATACTCGAAATCGTAGATCATTGCTTTTTCTCTCCTTTGTTTTTCTTTCCCAGGCCCGACTCAAGCGTAAATGCTTTTATCCCCCGCAGATACATGTTGATAAGGCCTGTGAACGATGTAATAACGCTGACGATATATATTTTGGGGAGTATCATCCCCGAAATAAAATTGTTTATCTCCGCCGCCGTCTCTCCCCCGATGCAAAGGGCAGCGAGATATGCCGTCAGGACAAGGACGAAGACCCCCATAAGGCAGGCGGTGACACAGGAAAAAACGATCCTTGTGATGTTTATAAGTTTTTCTTTCATGGCCGGCTCCTTAACTAAGCATGCCGAACATCGGCAGGAGGTCAAACAAGATCAGCACGGACAAAACGTACTGGGCGATGCACCATATGATCGTCACCCTGGTCGTTTTCGCGAAATCGCTTTCCGCTATACCCATGCACACGAAAAAGCACAGGGCGAAAGGAGGGGTCATGTGACCCATGGCATAGCTCATGGCGTTTGTCATCGCCGCGCCGAGCATGGGATCCAGCCCTACAGACGCCGCGAGCGGGATGAAGATTGGGCCGAACATCATGATTATCGCCGTACCCTCGAGAAACATACCAAGGACCGTGAATACCAGCGGCGCGATAAGCGCCACCGCCCACAGGGGCACGTTCATGCCGGAGACAGAAGCCGCGATGTTATCCATAACGCCTGCGTCATTGAACACCTCGCTTATGGCAAAGCCGAAGAAGACCATGACGATCACAGGCGCGGCGCTGCTCACGCTGTCATATATCATTTCGTTCAGCCGTCTGAAGGAGATCGCCCTGCCCTTGCTCTTGCATAGGGCGAGAATAAAGATAACGCACAGGCTGGGCACCGTCTCCAGCAATACGGCGGTAAAGGTCGCCGCCCCGGCGGCGCCGAGACGCGCCGTGATGACAGTGTCGTTAAGG
>DBGBEC010000214.1:0-4820 GCA_048477415.1 Candidatus Limivicinus sp.
GATATAGGCTTCGGCAGAGACCAAGGGAACGGAGGCTATGTTGGAGACCAGGTCAGGAACAATGCCGCCCATTATCCCCGCGGGATGGCAAGGAGCTTCGAGGAGCTGAGCCAGTGGTGGGGCTGCGGCCAGGGCGGTAGCGTCATGGACGAGAGGGCCAAGCGCCTGCTCATATACGCGCCCATGAAGGACCATTGGACGACGATCATGGAGCTTTGGTATAACGCTATCATGTTCCCCTCCCAGGCGGGAAAGGGCCTTGATGAGACAACATATAACGAGATCCTTTCTCAGATCTACCATTAGCGCCCGCAGATATATTTTACAAGCACAAAAAAAGAAAGATAAAAAAGGAGAAAGAGAAAATGTCAAACAACGCAGGGTTGAGTTACAACGTGGACATAGTGATGTGCATGGATGCGACAGGCAGCATGAGGCCGCTGCTGGACATGGTGAAAGCAAACGCGCTGAGCTTTTACAGCGACATCAAGGGAAAAATGACGGAGATGGAGAAACACATAGACACCCTGCGGGTGAAGCTGATAGTCTTCAGAGACTATCTGGCCGATGGGGAAAATGCCATGCTTTTGTCCGATTTCTTCACTCTGCCGGAACAGTCGGCAGAATTTGAGCGGATGGTGAAAAGCATTGAACCGAAGGGCGGCGGGGACGACCCGGAGGACGGCCTGGAGGCCCTGGGCTACGCGATGAAGTCCAAGTGGACGACAAGCGGCGACAAGCGCCGCCACGTGATCGTTGTGTGGACCGACGACGGCACCCATGATATAGGCTTCGGCAGAGACCCGGAAAACGGAAACTATCTGAACGACAAGCACAGGGCCCGGAATAACGCTGCCCGTTATCCAAGCAAGATGGCAGGCAGCTTCGACGAGCTGAGCCAGTGGTGGGGCTGCGGCCAGGGCGGTGGCGTCATGGACGAGAGGGCCAGGCGTCTGCTCATATACGCGCCCATGAAGGACTATTGGACGACGATCGCGGAGCTTTGGGATAACGCTATCATGTTCCCCTCCCAGGCGGGAAAGGGCCTTGTGGAGACAACATATGACGAGATCCTTACTCAGGTAGCCAAGACGATATAAAGGGATATGTTCTGGATATATGAGCGAAATAATAAACGGATATCAGCTCGAGACGGAGCTTACGACGAAGGAGGCGGGTACATGCAGGTGGGCCTTCGCGCGCAGAGAGGGCTATGAGTATTTCCTGAAGGAATTTACCACAGGCGCTCCCAAATACCCGGTCAGCACCGGCAAGATATCGCCTGCCTTGAAAAACATGATGCTCGTCAAGGCGAACGACTATTACATCAGACGCAGGCGCTTTTATGACAAGTTAGCTCTGTGCAGGACGGGAAATGTGATGGTGGTGCTGGACTTTTTCCGGGACGGGCCCTTTTACTATGCGGTCTCGGAGCGGGTACGGGGACCCTATCTCTCTATAGCGCAGGTATCCGCGATGGACTATGAGAAAAAGCGGGTGCTGCTCAGATCCATTCTGCACAGCTTCATACAGATCCACAGCCACGGCATAGTCCATTCGGATGTGAAGCCGGACAACATACTTATAAAACAGACGAAGGCCGGGTTCTGCACAGCAAAGCTCATCGACTTTGACGCCGGATTTTTGCAGTATGAGCCTCCGGAGGAGATCTCCGGAGATCAGATATACTTCTCACCGGAGGCGGTGCTGAGAAACAGAGGCGAAAAGGCCCAGGTGAACGAAAAGATGGATATTTTCGCGCTGGGCCTGCTTTTCCACCAGTATTGCTGCGGAGAGTTGCCGGACTTTGACAAGAAAAAGTATCACTATGCCTGCGATGTGCTTTTAAACGGCGGCGTTCTTCCGATAAGCATGAAAATACCGGAGGATATACGCGGAGTTTTGAGGGCAATGCTCTCGCGCCGGCCGGGCGACAGGCCAACTGCAAAGGCTGTAATGGATATGCTGAACAAGGAATATGGGCCGTCAAAGGAGCAGGGCCCGCCGGGGCTGCACCCGCCGAAGGACGACGATCTGTAAAGAAAAGGTGATGAGATGGAAACATATCAAATAATATGCCTGATCATTTCGGCTGCTGTGGTCGTAGCCGTTGTCTTTTCCTGCTGGAAGTCCGGGGAAAAAACGAAGGGAAAACCAAGGGAGGAAGAGAAAAGCAAAACAGACGAGACCATCATAAAAGACAGCTCAGAGCCGGAAGTGAGCCAAGAACTTGTTGGAAAGCTGTCTAAGACCACGCCCGCGCCCGCTCCCGTAAGCGAGACCCACGAGGAGAAATACGCGAAGATCCACGGCAAGTGGGTGTGCCCCCGGTGCGAGAACATGGTCGATAACAGCAGCTGCAAGTGCGGCGTCTGCGGTTATAGGAAATAGCCCGGCAGAGAGACAAAAAACATTGATAAAGGGAGTAGTGCTTTATGTTCTGCAAATTTTGCGGTGGCCCGATAGACCGGAGTTCTATGAACTGTGCAGACTGCGGCAGACCGGCAGGACCGCTGGCGGACGGGGGGAGCTTCCGGGATCTTTTGCGATCTGCAATGGACGGCGGAGCGGCGGGCCGGAAAGCGATGATCGACAGAGAAGCGGCGGGCCGGGAAGCGCCCCCAGCCGGAGACGAGGTCGGGCAGCTGCGTAAGGATCTGTACAACGCGGAAAAAAGAAGGGACGCAAGCGAGAAGAAGGCGGCGGCGAGGGACAAAAGAACGATGCTGCTCAGCGGGCTGAGCAGTGTGCTGAGCCTGGTTTTGCTGCTCGTGATGGCGCTTACGGCGACAGCCGCCAACAGGGAGCGGAAAACGCTTTACGAGGAACTGGCAGCTTTGAAGACCGGGCTGAGCTCCGGCGCTGAGACCGGGGAAGAGGTCCAGCCCGGGACAGAGCCTGTGCAGGACGGCCAGGCCGGGACGGACCCGGCAGAGGACGGGACCGTATATATAAGCAAGCACCCGGAGGACAGCCACGATGTGCGGTATGGCACCACCAATAAAGCCTTTATTGTCCGGGCGGCGGGAGAAAACATCAGCTTTGTCTGGCGCTATTATTCGGAGGATAGCGGTCAGTGGGAAGAGATCGTCTCTGACGATAAGGATTACAGCATAGAAAACAGCAAGAACGAGTCGGTGCTGAGCATAATCAACGCGGACGAAAGACAGGCGGGTACATACGACTGTGTTATCAGGGACGCCCAGGGGAACGCGATCTTATACTCTGCCCCGGCGGTGCTTACGATGGAAGAGAAGAGCGAAATGGACATACCAGGTTTTTTCGGGAATAAAGACGACGGCGGTGATGAAAGCCCGTCCCAGCCCTCTGCCGGCGGGGAAACGTCCGGGGACGGCGGCGATGACGCCCAGGCTGAGCCCAGCGCCCCGGTAAACGGCGGCGGGACCGAAAAACCCACGGAGACCGGGGTACCACAGCCGGATGGCTGATGCCGGGGACGCAGGCAAGCTTACAGAGGAGATAAGGA
The DNA here is from genome assembly GCA_048477415.1 of Candidatus Limivicinus sp. Classification (GTDB taxonomy): domain Bacteria; phylum Bacillota; class Clostridia; order Oscillospirales; family Oscillospiraceae; genus Limivicinus. Next base: position 3,488 of record DBGBEC010000214.1, read on the forward strand.
GGAAAATTCCCGTATGAACGATGCCTTGGATATTGTGGGCGCCTTGCTTTATTTCTCCGTTGAAAAGGTAAAGGGAAGCGGAGAGGACCATGAACAGCACTGTATATGCAAGCCGGCGGCTATGGTGAGCGTGTTTGACGGCTGCGGTGGAGCGGGAGGAAAAAAATACCCAAAGCTCCACAACAAGACCGGAGCCTATACGGCCGCGAACGCGGCTGCGGCTGCGTTTACAGACTGGTTCCGGAGCTCCGGCTATAAAGGCGGGAGCATAGAAGAACTGAAGGGAAGGGTGCTGGACAACCTCAAAGCGTGCGAGAGCCTTATAGGGGAGCAGAGCCAACTGGTGGGCAAGATGTCAAAGCGCTTTCCGACTACCGCCGCCTCGGCTGTGCTCCGCCCGAATGGCCGCGGCATGTATATCGACCTGTACTGGGCCGGGGATTCGAGAGTATATCTGCTGAACGGCTATGGCCTGGCCCAGCTTACAGAGGACGACCTGGACGGCGTGGACGCTATGGAAAATATCTCCGAGGACGGCGCACTTGCCAACCTTATAAGCCTGTCGAGGGATTTCACGATAAATCACGGCTGTATCGAGGCGAATGGCCCCTGCCTGATATTTGCCGCCACAGACGGCTGCTTTGGCTATATCTCAACGCCGATGGAGTTTGAGTATATGCTGCTCGAAACCATGATGGGCTCGTCCAGCGTTGCGGAGTGGGAGGAAAAGCTCCGCGAAGCTATCGGCGGCGTATCCGGGGACGACTACTCGATGAGTATGATGATCCTGAACTATAAAAGCTTCAAAGAGCTCAAGGAAGAGCTGAGACCCCGGAAGGAAGGGCTTTTTTCCGCCTGCATAAAGGGGCTGAAGGGAAAAAACCACGAGGAGAAAACGGCGCTTTGGCTGACCTACCGGGACAATTATTATCGCCTTCTTTGCCAGGGCGGAAATTGAATTTGGCCGGGACCGGCCCCAGGCGGCTGGAGCCCGGCAAAAGAGAGGAGAAAAGCTATGTTTATCACAGGAGTGATTTTGTCGATCATCGGCTTGGGCTTGATCATTCTGGGCTTTGTCCAGAACAACAGCGTGGAGGCCCAGGTGTACGCTATGTTCAGCAGCGGGAATTTTGACCCGGGCACTGTGTGGATAGTGTTCGGCGTTGTGCTGCTTGCCGCAGGCCTTATCATCATCTTTCTGGACAAGACGGGCAGACGGCTGGACCTGAAAAGATGGGGCGGCCGCGGCGCGGCAAGCTGCTCCAGGTGTGGGAACCGGGTCTCACAGAAGGCGGCCTTCTGCCCCCATTGCGGCGCGGGTATCCCCCACGAC
>DBGBEC010000215.1:0-4810 GCA_048477415.1 Candidatus Limivicinus sp.
ATAGAACACAAATCGAAAAAAGTTCACAAAAAAACATTGGGTTTTCTATTGAAAATCACATAAAATGGAGTTATTATGTAAAAAGAGAAATGCGGGGATATGGCATTTTGCCGTAAATGGCGGTGGGAGCTGCCTGACCGCTGTATATAGGAGGCGTGATTATGTCCAGCAGGATTTTCCAGAATGTGATTATTCAAATGAAAGATGCCGTCGACAGGACTATCGGAGTGGTGGATGATCAGGGCTTTGTGGTGGCCAGCAGCGAGCTTGCCATGATAGGCTCAAGGCTTGATGATTTCCATGCCTATGATATCGATTCAGCGGAGCAGACCTTTGTTACCGGCAGCAGGACCTACAGCCCCCTTGCCTCCAGCAACTCCCGCTTTGACTATGCGGCCTTTGTGGAGGGGAGCGACCCGGTCTCAAAGACGATATGCGCCGTTGCCGCCGTGGCCTTTGACGAGGCCAAAAGCAATTACGAGGAAAAACACAACAAGGCCGCCTTCGTAAAGAACATCATCTCAGACAATATTTTGCCTGGGGATGTGTACGTAAGGGCCAAAGAGCTCCACTTCGTAACGGACGAGCCCCGCTGCGTCCTGCTGGTGCGGCAGATGGAGAACTCCGACGTAGCCGCCGTGGAGGTCATACAGCGCCTCTTCCCCGACAAGCAGAAGGACTTTGTCATCAACATCAACGAGAACGACGTGGTGGTGGTAAAGGCGCTGCCCTCGGCCTACTGCCCGGAGGAGATAATGAAGACCGCCCGCAGCATCGAGGACCTGCTCCATGAGGAGCTGGGCATAAAATGCGTCATCGGCATAAGCACCAACGCCAGGCACCTGAGGGAGCTGGCCGACCGCTACAAAGAGGCCCAGGTGGCGATAGACGTGGGCCGTGTCTTCGAGAGCGAAAAGAACATCATAAACTACGAGAGCCTGGGGCTCGGCAGGATAATCTATCAGCTCCCCACCACCCTCTGCGAGATGTTCCTCAACGAGGTCTTCAAGAAAAACCCCATAGAGACCCTGGACGAGGACACCTTGGAGACCATAAACAAGTTTTTTGAAAACAATCTCAACGTATCTGAGACCTCCCGCAAGCTGTATGTGCACAGGAACACCCTGGTCTATCGCCTGGAAAAGATAAAAAAGATAACGGGGCTGGATCTGCGGGAATTTGACCACGCCATCGTCTTCAAGGTGGCGATGATGGTAAAAATGTACCTTGACTCGCTCAACAACGCCAAATTTTAAAAACTGAGCAAGGTACTTCAATATAAAAGACCCGCAAAATCCAAGCGTTTGGAGGATAGATAAACAATGGTTCAGATGAACAATGTGACGAAGGTCTATGAAAGCAGCGGCACCCTGGCCCTGGACGGAGTGGACCTGACCATCAGCGAGGGTGAGTTCGCCTTCCTTGTAGGCCCCTCGGGTTCGGGAAAGACCACGATCATGAAGCTGATAACCGGGGAGATCCACGCCACCTCCGGCAGCATCACCGTGAACGACTTTGACATGTCCCGTATCAAAAGGCGCAAGCTCCCCAAGGTCAGAAGGACCCTGGGCGTTATCTTTCAGGACTATCGCCTGATAGAAAACATGAGCGTGTATGACAATGTGGCCTTTGCCATGCGCCTTGTCGGGGCCTCCGGCAAGCAGATAAGCCGCCGCGTGCCCTATGTGCTGGAGCTGGTGGGGCTTGAGGGCCGTGAAAAACGCCTTCCCAACGAGCTCTCCGGCGGCGAACAGCAGCGTGTCGCCATAGCCAGGGCCCTGGTGAACAGCCCCCGCATGATAGTCGCGGACGAGCCCACGGGAAACCTTGACCCTGTGCGCAGTCTGGAGCTTATGCTGCTGTTTGAAAAGATAAATGAGATGGGCACCACCATTCTGGTCGTGACCCACGAGAAGGAACTGGTCAACGCCTTTTCAAAGCGCGTTATCACCATCGACGGCGGGCATGTGATCAGTGACGGAATGGACGGGTATTACAGCTATGAGATTGAGTAGATGCGGCTATCTTATTCGCGAGGGCTTCCGGAGCATAAGCACCCACGGCTTCATGTCTTTCGCCTCGGTTACTATCATCATGGCCTGCCTTATCATCATGGGCACGGTCTCCCTGCTGTCGGTCAATATCGACGCGCTCATAAAGGATCTGGAGGACCAGAACGAGGTCGTGGCCTTTGTGGATGAAAACCTCTCTGAGGAAGAGGCCCGGGCCCTGGAGAGCGGGCTTCTGGCGGTGGAGAATGTGGGCTCCGTGGAATTCGTCGCCCGGGACGACGCCATGGAAAACTTTATGGACAACTATGACGACGACCTTATGGAGGGCATTGACGAGACCGTCTTCAGGCACCGCTTTGTCATCCACCTTACGGATATCGCCCTCATGGCCCAGACCAAGCTCGACCTTGAGAGCGTGAGCGGCGTCGCCAAGGTGAAGGCTCACCTCCAGTACGCCGACGCCTTTGTGACTATCAGAAACGTTGTGAGCATAGTCTCCCTTGTACTTATCGTCATCCTCGTGTTCGTCTCCGTGTTCATAATGTCAAATACCATTAAGCTCGCCACCTTCAGCCGGCGTGAGGAGATAGCCATAATGAAGATGGTGGGGGCGAACAACGGCTTTATCCGCCTGCCCTTCGTGGTAGAGGGGCTTACTTTGGGGCTTTTGGGCGGCGGCCTTGCGTTCCTTGCGGAGTGGGGCGTGTATGAGCTGCTCACGGGCAAGCTGGTAGGCTCCCTGACAGGCAGCTTCATAACGGTGGTGCCCTTCAGCTCTGTGGCGCTGACGGTGCTGGTGATGTACCTCGCCACCGGCATACTGGTGGGCGTGTTCGGCGGTATAAACGCCATAAGGAACTATCTGAAGGTCTGAATCGTCATAGCCCTTGTAAAAAAGGAAAATGGAGATCTGAATGAAAAGGAAAAAAGCAGTTTCAGTCATAGCCGTGCTGCTTGTGGCGCTTATGCTGCTGTCCCTGCTGGTCAGTATCATCCCGACCGCGGCCTATGCCGTGAGCCAGAGCGATATAGACCAGATCCAGCAGCAGAAGGATGAACTGTCCGGCCGTGTTCAGGAGTGTCAGGAGCGGATAGAGCAGCTTAAAGAGCAGCAGGCAAACGTCCTCGAACTGAAGGCCACCCTGGATGAGCAGAACCGGGCCGCCATAGAGCAGCTCCAGCTCGTCTCCGACGAGATCGCCTATTATGACGAGCTTATCGAAGAAAAATCCATGGAGCTGGCCGACGCGAAAGAGCGGGAGCAGGAGCAGCTTCAGCGCTACAGGGCCCGGGTCCGGGCGATGGAGGAGAACGGGGGATACAATATCCTCTCTCTCATCCTCAATTCCGGCAGCTTCAGCGAGCTCTTGACAGCCATGGACGACATGGAGGAGATCATGGCCAGCGACAAGGCCCTGGAGGCGAAATATGTGGCTGCCCGGGAAGAGACCGAGGAGGTTAAGGCCGACTATGAGGAGACCCGGGACGAGCACAGGGAAAAGCTGGATGAGCTTAAGCTTGAGCAGAGCGCCCTTGAACAGAAAATAGAAGAGGCCTTCGACGAGCTTGACAGCCTGGAAGAGGAGATAGAGCTGGCGGTGGAGGAATATAAGGCGGCGGAAGCGGCAGAGGCCGCGGCCGCGGCGGAGATACTGGGACTCATAGCCCAATATAACGAGCAGAAAAAGCAGGAAGAGCAGAATAACGCCTCCTCCGGCGGCACCACCGGCGGCGGCTCAGCGTCCGGCGGCTCTTCCGGTGATTCCTCCGGCGGCTCCGCAGGCGGCGGGGGCGGCGGAACTCTCGGCGGAGGGAACGCCCAGGGAACAGGCAGCTTTGTCTGGCCCGTGCCGTGCAGCACCAGAGTAACCAGCCGCTTCGGCACCCGGACAGACCCGATCGTGGGCGACACCAGGTTCCACAGCGGCATAGATATTGACGGCTTTGGAAACGAGGGCAACTCCATCATTGCCGCCGACGGAGGTACGGTGATCACCTCCACATACAATAACGGCTACGGCAACTATGTGGTCATCGACCACGGCAACTCCACCCAGACGGTATATGCCCACATGTCCGCCACCGCTGTGAGCAGCGGCGACTATGTGGAGCAGGGCCAGACGATCGGATATCTGGGTGACAGCGGCAGGGCCACCGGGGTCCACTGCCATTTCGAAGTTATAATAAACGGGGGTTATGCCGACCCCACGGCCTACTTCAGCGGCCTTACATATTGGAACTGCTGACAGGCCAGACTGACCAACAGGAAGAATTATGATAAAAAGACATATAAAAAAGATTTTTTCTCTAACGCTCTGCCTTGCCCTGGCGGCTTCAATTCTCCCGGGCCGGGCGTTCGCTATCAGCCAGGCGGATATAGACGCCCTGGAGGCGGAGCGGGACAAAATAAGCGCCCAGCGCCAGGAGAGGCAGGCGGTGGTGGAGCAGCTTGAGGCCGAGCACGCCACCGTGCTCGAACGGAAGCTGGCCATGGACGAGCGCAACGCGTATACCATCCAGCAGATGGAACTCAACAGCGAGCAGATAGCCCTTTATGACGAGATGATATCCGACAAGGGCGCGGAGCTTGACGAGGCCCTACGGCTGGAACAGCAGCAGCTTGAACGCTACAGGGCCCGTGTCCGGGCCATGGAGGAGAACGGTAACTATAACGTTTTGGCCCTTGTGCTCAAGACCTCTGACCTGGGTGAATTTCTCACCGCCATGGACGACATGGGCGAGATCATGCAGAGCGACAGGGAGCTGGAGGAGCAATACATAGCCGCCCGGGAGAATAC
>DBGBEC010000216.1:0-8474 GCA_048477415.1 Candidatus Limivicinus sp.
CACCCCAATCGTTAAAGAGCTGGTAGGCATACTCGTCCGAATACATCCCGTCCAGATAGTCCACTGTGACCACCACTATCTGCGCCCCCTGGCACTGCTGCTCAAGGGCACCGTTATAATCGGAGATGAGCCCCTCAGTGGTGTTTGAGAGGACGTTAGCGTAATCCGCCGTGTAAAACTCCTCGCTCTGGGAGACAACAGCAAAGGCGCTGGGAAGCAAGCAAAGGAAAAGGGCGGAGACGATAATAAGAGAAATCGCTTTTTTTGTCATATACATATCCCGTCAACTGAAATATTCTGGGAGCTGAGTACCCGCCAGGTCTGCAAGCTGCTCAGCGGGAAAGCGCATATAGTCCCTCAGAAACTCTCTTACGCTTTCGTTGTAGCCGCAGGTCTCGATGGCGCTCTGGGCCCCGTCTATGGAGCTGCTGTAGTCCGCGAGACCCTCCCGGTCCCGTTCGCTCAGCTCGACACGGCCCAGCTTGTCCTCAAGCTCCGCCACAAGACTGATGAGCTCGTCATAGCAGTAATATATGTGCCCCGCGTAGCCGTATGAATATCTGAGGCTGTTTTTAAGGTCGTCAGAGGCCCACTTAGCGTCTTCCGTGTCTATATCATAGTTGTTGGCGATGGTTATTATCCCGTCGGCGTAGGCGCTTATGTTCCGCAGGTGCGAGGCGAGGCTTTTTTGCGTGTAGCCGTTGTAATACACCCCGTCATAAAAGCCGTCTATAACATCCTGGCTCTTGCCGCCAAGCTTTATGTTGACGGAGAGCAGGGTAGAGGCGATCACAATCACGGCGGCGGCAAGAAAGGCGCCGCCCCGTTTTTTAAAAAATTTCATTTAGCTCTCTCCATTCCGCCGCCCGCAGGGCGGCAAGGCGTATAGTGCCGGAGCCCTCAGCCCTTCATCTCAAGAAGCTTCTGCTTCAGCTCGCCCTCGATACGGCCAAGCTCCACCTCGGCCTGGGCCCTTCTCACCCGGCCGTCGTTCTGGATCTGGCGTACCTCGTCAAGGGTGGCGATGAGCTCCATGTTGGTCTTTTTCAGCGTCTCTATATCCACAATGCCCCGCTCGGCCTCCTTGGCGATGCCTACGCTGCCCTGACGCAGGGCCTGGGCGTTCTTGGTGAGGAGCTGATTTGTCACGTCCGTCACCTCGCGCTGGGCCTTCATGGCCTGCTCAGAGTGGTACAGCGACAGGGCCAGGACCATTTGGCTCTTCCACAGCGGGATGGTGTTCACGATGGAGGAGCGGATCTTCTCGGCCATGAGGCTGTCATTGTTCTGGACCATGCGGATCTGGGGGGACATCTGGATGGAGATGGTGCGGGTGAGCTCCAGGTCATAGAGCTTCTTTTCAAAGCGGCCTATCATGTTGGCAAAGTCGTTGGCCGCCTGGGCGTCCTCTGGCAGACCGGACTCCCGGGCCTTGGCGCTGAGCTTGGGCAGCTCCACCGTGCGAAGCTGCTCGATCTTGAGCTTGCCCGCCAGGATGTACATGGTCAGCTCCTTGAGATATTCCTGGTTCTTCTCATACATCCGGTCCATCATGCTTATGTCCTTCATAAGCACCAGCTCATGCTTTTCCAGGGAGGCCACTATCTTGTCCACGTTCACCTCGGCCTTGTCATACTGGGCCTTGATGGAGGCGATGTTCTGGCTGGCCTTCTTGAAAAGCCCCAAAAAGCCCTTTTTCTCCTCCGGCTCGAAGTTAAGGCCCTGAAGCTCTATAACAAGGTCGCCCAGCATGTCGCCGACTTCGCCCAGGTCCTTGGTGCGCACGCTGTTGAGGGCGGCGCCTGAAAAGTCTGAGATGTTTTTCTGGGCGTTGCTGCCATAGTTCATTATCTGCTCGGTGTTCATAACGTCTATCTTCTCGGAAAAGTCCCGGACCGCGGCCTGCTCCGCGGGGGAGAGCTTGCTGAGCTCGGGCCGCTCAACAGGAATGTCCTTTTCAACCTGGGCGGCAGGGGCCTCCTGGACCTGGGCTTCAGCCTGGGCGGCGTTGGGCTCCAGCGTGAGGGAGGGGATGAAGCTGTTTTCTTCGTTCATGTGTTTGTCCTTTCAAATTTGTTTTTTTATTCAGTTTGCCTTTATGTCAAAATCCTTTTCGCCGGCAAGGCCTTCTCTGGCAAGCATGGTGTTCATCACTTCGATGTCTGTTTCAATGTCAAGAGCCTGGTTCGCGAAGAGCGAGTCGAGCCGCTTCTTGTAGGCCACTATGGCGGCGTCCAGCATCTCATTTATGTTCTTCATGCTCTTGTCAAGGTTCTCCCCCTCAATTCCCTGAGAGCTCATCCTGTCATAGGCGTTCAGGAGCTTTATGGTGGTGGGCAGATAGTAGCTCATGAATTTTCTTATCTGTGGGATGTCCGACGGGTCCGCCACCGCGTCCTGGGCGATCTTGTCGGTTATGCGCATTATCTCGTTTATCTTGCGCCGGACCTCTCTGTCCTTTATGGAGCCGTAGAGCCTGCCCATCTCGCTGAGAGCCCGGCCGCCCTCGTCAAGAATGGCCTGCACCTGGGGGCTGTGGGACTGCTTCCCGGCCGCCGCCCTGCTCTGTTCCCCGGTTTTGGCTTTGGCCTGTTCAGTTTCCTCCGGTACCGCCTCTTTTACACGCACATATCCGCTTTTCTTCGCGGCGCGCCTTGCAATGAAGAAAGAGGCCGCCCCGCTTACCGCGAGTGCGAGCAAGATCCCCCATATCCTGTACATAGGCAGTATAACGGACATTACGATCCACGCAATGGCAAAGCCATAGATCGGAGCGACCTCCGGATGCCCGCCGTTTTGTCTCGACAAAGTGAACCCCTCCATACAACAATATTCATTTTATTTTATAACTAAATAATCTTGCCGTCAAGAGTATTGCAAATTAAATGCAAGTTGTAGTATAATAAATTTCGTATGTATTCATAAATACGAAAACCTGCTGGGAGAATGACCATGCTGAAGATCGCCCCATCCATACTGTCGGCTGATTTTGCCAGGCTTGGCAGTGAGATAGATGATATAAAGGCCGCCGGAGCAGACTTTGTCCATTTCGATGTGATGGACGGTATGTTCGTGCCGAACATTTCCATAGGTATCCCGGTGCTGAGCTCTGTCCGCAAGGCAACAGAGATGTTTCTCGATGTGCATCTTATGATAGAGCGCCCCCTCAGATATGTAGAGAGCTTCTGCGCCGCCGGAGCGGACCTGGTGAATTTTCATGTGGAGGCGGACAGCCGAGAGAATATCCTGAAGGCCATGGAGCTTGCCAGGAGCCATGGAAAAATGGCGGGCGTGACCATCAAGCCCGGGACCGGGGCCGGTGCGCTTGAGCCCTTCCTGCCCATGGCTGACCTGGTGCTTGTGATGACGGTGGAGCCCGGCTTCGGCGGGCAGAGCTTTATGGAAGATCAGCTTCCCAAAATAAGGCTCGTGCGCCGGATGATCCAGGATATTAAGCCCTGCTGCATGCTGGAGGTAGACGGGGGGATAGATCCCCGGACTGCGCCCCTTGCGGTTGAGGCCGGGGCGGATGTCCTTGTGGCCGGCAGCGCCGTCTTCGGCAAGGCGGACAGAGCCGCCGCCATCTCCGCGATCCGCGGAAGCTGAATTTATTATACGGAGCTTTAGCTATGTCTTTTTTCCCATCTTCCCTTGAAAATCTTATCGACAAGTTTGCCTCCCTGCCGGGGATAGGCCGGAAAAGCGCCCAGCGCCTGGCCTTTCACATTCTTGCCCTGCCGGAGGAGGAGGCGCTTGCCTTTGCCAGGGCCATAAGCGAGGCCAAGGCAAATGTACACTGCTGCAAAATATGCCAGAACCTCACCGAGAACGACGTCTGCCAGATCTGCGCCAGCGACAGGCGGGACAGATCCACTGTCTGTGTGGTCTCCGAACCCAGGGATGTGCTGAGCATCGAGCGGGGCCACGAATATAACGGCACCTACCACGTCCTCCACGGCGTACTCTCGCCCATGAGCCACATCGGGCCGGACGATATACGGATAAAAGAGCTGCTTGAAAGGGCGGCGGGGGAGCAGCTTGAAGAGGTGATAATGGCCACGAACCCCGACACGGAGGGGGAGGCCACGGCCATGTACATCTCCCGGCTCTTAAAGCCCTTCAACATCAAGGTGACGCGCCTGGCCTACGGTATACCTGTGGGCTCAAACCTCGAATTTGCCGACGACGCGACCCTTAACCGCGCCATAGAGGGGCGGACAGAAATGTAAGTATGCCGGCTGTGTAAGAAGGCCGGAGCCAGGTTATAATTGCTTTGGAGACGCCGCAGAGAGGGGCGTATCCGGGCTGTGTGGATCAACCGCCCCAGCGGGCGGGCGCTTTTGGTCCGCTTTTTTCGGAAGAAGTACCGGTTTTTCGGTTTTACATACGTTATTTTTATGAGATAGGAGATAATATGATATCTAAACTAAAAATCATTCCTCTGGGAGGACTTGGCGAGATCGGCAAAAATATGACCGCCTTTGAGTGCGGAAATGACATTATCGTGGTAGACTGCGGAATGGGCTTTCCGGACGAAGATATGTACGGCATAGACATCGTTCTGCCGGATTTCACATATCTTAAAAACAATGCCTCACGAGTTAAGGGCCTGGTGCTCACTCACGGCCATGAGGACCACATCGGCGCTGTGCCCTACCTGCTCAAGGAGCTGGACATACCCATATACACTATGCCTCTGACGGCTGCCCTTGTGGAGCTGAAGCTTGAGGAGCATGACCTGCTCTACAACACCCAGATATTCACCAAGAAGGCCGGCGCGAGCTTCCGTCTGGGCTGCTTCACCGTGGAATTCATCCATGTGAACCACAGCATACCCGACGCGGTGGCTCTGGCCATAAAGACCCCCATCGGCACAGTGATCCACACCGGCGACTTTAAGATCGACGTCACGCCCATCTCCGGCGGCATGATAGACATCGCCCGTCTTGGACAGCTTGGCAACGAGGGAGTTCTTGCCCTGCTGAGCGACTCTACGAACGTGGAGAAGCCCGGCCATTCCGACTCGGAGATGATGGTGGGACAGGGCTTTGAGAAGCATTTCATGGGCTGTGATAAGCGCATAATCATCACCACCTTCGCCTCCAATGTCCATCGGCTCCAGCAGATAATAAACGTTGCTGCCAAGTTCAAGCGCAAAGTGGCCATCACAGGCCGCAGCATGGAAAACGTCCTCCGGGTGGCCTCCGTCCTGGGCTACATGGACATCCCGGACAATGTAATGGTGGACCTCGATAAGATAAACAAGCTCCCCAGGAGCCAGGTGGTCATCATCTCCACCGGCAGCCAGGGGGAGACCATGTCCGCCCTGTACCGCATGGCCTTTTCCGAGCATAAACAGGTGAATGTGGACGCTGGGGACAGGGTGATAATATCCGCCTCCGCCATACCCGGAAATGAAAATACAATAAGCCGGGTGATAGACGAGCTCTTCCATAAGGGGGCAGAGGTGATATATGACCGCCATACGAATCTGCACGTCTCCGGCCACGCCTCTCAGGAGGAGCAGAAAATGATGCTGGCCCTGGTCAAGCCCAAGTTCTTCATACCCGTCCACGGCGAGTATCGCATGCTGGTAAAGCATGCGGAGCTTGGCCGGGTGATGGGCGTGCTCCCCAGAAATGTGGTCATTGCTGAAAACGGAAAAGTGATAGAACTTACGAAAAAGACCATAAAGTGCGAAAATTCCGTGCCCTCCGGAGCGGTCCTTGTGGACGGCAGCGGCGTTGGCGAGGTGGGAAGCGTTGTCATGCGCGACAGGCACCGCCTGGCAGAGGACGGAATGGTGGTCGTGGTCCTGCCCTATTCCTCAGAGGACCACTGCCTTGTGGCTCCGCCGGAGATCGTCACCAGAGGCTTCATATATGTAAAAGAGGCCGAGGCCCTTATGGATGAGCTGAAGAGAGTGGCGATCGAATCAGTGAACGCCTGCGAGGCCCAGCATATAAACGACTATTCCACCATAAAAAGCCGGGTAAAGAACAATCTCTCAGGTTTCCTGTATAAGACCACCCGCCGCAGCCCCATGATACTTCCGGTCATATCAGAGATATAAGCCATGAATATACAGATATTCGGCAAAGCCAAGTGCTTTGACACCAAAAAGGCCGAGCGCTATTTCAAAGAGCGCCGCATCAAATACCAGTTTGTGGACGTGATAAAATTCGGCATGAGCAGGGGAGAGTTGAACTCCGTGAAAAACGCCCTGGGCCTTGAGGCCATTGTGGACACAGAGGACCAGGACTATCCACTGTATAAATACCTGGCCTCAGACGAGGCCAGGCTTGAAAAGCTGTACGAAGAGCCCTATCTGCTGAAGACCCCCATCGTAAGAAACGGCAAAGCCGCCACAGTCGGCTACAAGCCGGAGATATGGAAAAATTGGGAATAAAACAAGCCCCTGTGAAAATAACACCGTATTTTCACAGGGGCTTCTGCCATTCAACTGGCGTTCCAAGCTACAGCTCCGCAGGCACATATATGGAGCAAGGCAGCATAAGCAAAAACTCATGCTGCCTTGCGAAATGTAGTCTGATCCTGTTTAGCTTACTGCTTCTTCTTCCTGGGCAGGAGAGCAGCAGCGGCAATGCCGGAGGCTATCATCACGGCGGCCCAGATGGCTACGCCGCTCTCGTCGCCGGTCTTGGGGCTGCTGGCCGCGGAACCGGGGGAGAGTATCTTGAAGGTGGTAGAGGCCTGACCCGCGTCGCCATAGACGGTGAGGGTGTAGGTGGTATCCGCCTTCAGAGTGTTGAGGAAGGCCGCTTTAAGGGTGATGGTCTTGCCATCGCTGCTGAGAGTGTACTGGTCGCTGGTGAGCTTGGTCTGACCAACATACACATCCTTTACCTTGTCTGAGGAGACAAAAGCCAGATCCTTCGTGCCGCCCTTGGTGTGGGTGCTGCCATTCTTCGCCGCCACAGAGGGAGCGGTGGTGAACTTCAGGCCCGCGTCGCCGTCGCTGGTGCTGACGACCAGGCTGTGCTCACCATAGGCCAGGCTCGCAAGGTAGGAGGACTTGAGAGTAAGGACGTTCTTGTCGCTCACACTGTAGTTCTTTGCGTCAATGGCTACGCCGTCCACATATACTGTGAGAACGTCGGGGGAGACATTGAAGCCCAGGGTGTTGCTGCTGAGATTCAGCCACTTGCCGTCTTTGTTGGCCTCGATAAAGCTGACGGAGGGGGCGGGGGCCACAGTGATGGGAGAGGCGATTATCTGCCCGTCATACCAGAGACCAACATACTGGGTGCCGTTTGCCAGCTTATCAAGGTACTGGCTGGAAATGCTTATCACGTTGCCGTTTACGCTGAAGTCAGAGGCGGTAAGAACGTTCTTGCCGTGGTCCTCAGCCATGTTGGAGGAGCAGATGGAGATACTGTCGGGGATATCGGTGGTAGTGATCTTAAGATCCAGCTTGCTCTCCTTCACATAGCGGCTCCTGTCAAGGCTGAACTCGGGCCATATGCGCAGGGAAGTCTCTACCACGGCGCCGTTGTCCAGGGTGAAGCTGAGCTCGTTCACACCGGCCTTCAGGTTCTTGAGGAAAGCGGCGTCTTTCTTTATGGTTATTGTCTTTCCGTCAGTGGAGAGGCTGTAGTCTGTATCCACGGTAAGGACAGAGCCGTTGACAGAGAGAGTCTTGAGGGCAGGCTCGGCGGTGAAAACCAAATCAACGTTGTTTCCTGCCTCGTTCGCGCCCTTGAAATGGCTGTACTCGTAATCGGTGACATCGTCGCCGTCGGCGTCTTTGACGGAGCCGGTGACGGGGGCCTTTTCGACCACGCCGTCCTTGAAGACGTAGCCGTCGGCAATGAGCTTCTCATCAATGCTCTTGAAGCTGCCGCCGCTTACCGCCCTGGTGGCGGGCGTAACGCCATCGGCGCATTTGGCTGCGCCAAACTTACCGGCGCTTATGGTGAGGACCGCGTCGCTGTCCTGGACGGTGATGTCGCCAGTCTCTACCTCTGCGTCCGCGACGGTCAGACGGCCGCCCTTGCCCAGCACGATGCTGCCGGCCTTCAGCTTCTCAAGGCTGAGCGTGCCCAGACAGCCGAGCTCGCCATCCAGGGTGCCGTTCTTTATAAGAACGGTCTTCCCGTTGACGTTTACGCGGGCGCTAAGGGTGTTGCCGCCAAGGTCGATGGTGCAGTCCCTGTCGATCTCTATGGGATCTGCTTCGGTAAGGTCAGCAGTGAGCTTTATTTCCACTGCCCCCTCTTCTTCAGCCGCCTTCAGCGCGGCGGAGACAGTGTCAAAATACTTGGTGCTGCCGTTCTGGCTGAGCTCAACAGGTCCGTTTATGGGGCTGGGGTCAACAGGGGGGGTGTCCACCTTTTCCTTCACATAGAATGTGCCATCCTTTTCCACGATCTCCTGACCCTCGGCGATCAGGCTCTCGTCGATCTTGACGTTAAAGGAGGAACTCTCCACGACGACGCTGCCGACAAAAAGGC
>DBGBEC010000217.1:0-7378 GCA_048477415.1 Candidatus Limivicinus sp.
GGGGCCTATGGCGGGGAGCTGAAGGACGTTATAGAGAGCCTGGTGTGCTACTATCTGCCGGAGCAGCGGCTCTATGAGCTGAGCGCCGCCCAGTGCGCTTTCGGTTACAGGAGCAGTATTTTCCAGAAAATGGGCGGCTGCGTCATTCTCAGCGCCGTGCTGCGCCTGGAGAAGGGGGACAAGGACGAGATAGCCGCCAAGAGCCGGGAGCTCAACCGCCGCCGCCTGGAAAAGCAGCCTCTGGACCTGCCCTCTGCGGGCAGCGCCTTCAAGCGGCCCAAGGACGGCTTTGCCGCCGCCCTTATCGACCAGGCGGGGCTGAAGGGCTTCAGCCTGGGCGGGGCCCAGGTCTCTGAAAAGCACGCGGGCTTCGTGGTGAACACCGGCGGCGCCCGCGCAAAGGACGTGCATGAGCTCATGCTCCATGTGCGGAAGACAGTTTACGAAAAAAGCGGAGTGGTCCTGGAGCCGGAGCTGATAATACTGCCCCCGGACTACAGGCTGGAGGACAATGGTCCCGCCGCGCCCAGGCACGTTTTCAGCGGACCCGGGACGGAGGAGACCTGAGGAGGCAGCATGGAATTTCTTATAATCACAGGCCTTTCCGGAGCCGGGAAAAGCCGGGCGGCGGATGTGCTGGAGGATCTGGACTATTACTGCGTGGACAACATGCCCGTGGCCCTTATGCCCCGCTTCGCGGAGCTCTGCCTTGCCACCCGGGGCCGCTATGAAAAGGTGGCCCTGGTGACGGACGCCCGGGAGCGGGCCGGGATAGACCAGCTTCCCGACACCCTGAATGAGCTGAGCGCCATGGACTGCACCGTGCGCATACTGTATATGGACGCCGATCTGCGCAGCCTTGTGCGCCGCTACAAGGAGAGCCGCCGCCCCCATCCCATGGCCGAGCCAGGGGACAGCCTGGAGCAGGCAGTGAAGAAGGAGGAGGCTCTGCTCTCCCCCATAAAGGCCCGGGCCGACTATGTGGTCAACAGTTCGAGCCTCACTCTGGGCATGCTGCAAAACCGTCTGTTCAGCCTTTTCGCCGGGGAGGGGAAGCGGCGGGAGATAGACATAAACGTGATGTCCTTCGGCTATAAGCACGGCCTGCCGATGGACGCGGACCTGATTTTTGACGCGAGGTTCCTTCCAAACCCCTTCTATGTGGAACGGCTCCGCCCTCTCAGCGGACTTGACAGACCGGTGGCTGAGTTCGTGTTCAGCTATCAGCAGACCAGGACCTTTATGGAGAAGATACAGGAGCTTATAGATTTTCTGCTGCCCCTGTACATCGAGGAGGGGAAGCTGGGTCTCACCATCGCCATCGGCTGCACCGGCGGCCGGCACAGAAGCGTGGCCATCGCCGCAGCCCTGAACGACTATTTCACCGCCCGGGGCCTGAGCTCTGTGAACGTGAACAGGGACCTGGACAAATAGGAGGGCGGCCATGTCTTTTTCATCCGAGGCCAAAAGGGAGCTGTGCGCCCCCCGGCCGGACAAAAAATGCTGCGCCCTGGCCGAATGCTATGGGGTCCTTTTATACTGCAACACCTTCTCCGCCCGGGAGATACGCATAATAAGCGCAAGCGCCGACTTTGCCGCCCGGCTGCCCAGGCTCTTTAAAAAGGCCTTCGGCCTGGGCTTCGACGCGCTCCCGGCGGAGGGCGGCGGGAAGAAGACCCTAATCATAAGGGCGCCGGAGAAGCTTGCCGCCATATTCGAGGCCTTCGGCAGCGAGCGGGAGGGGAGCCTGTCCCATCATATAAATTTCGGCGTGCTGGAGGAGGACTGCTGCCGGGCTTCCTTTGTGAGGGGAGCCTTTCTGGCCGGGGGCAGTGTGAACGACCCGGAAAAGCGATATCACCTGGAGCTGTCCACCCCCCACCACAGCGTCAGCCGGGAGCTGTACTCCCTGCTGCTGGATATGGGCTTCTCCCCCAAGGAGACCAACCGGGGGGCAAACTCCCTTCTCTACTTCAAAAAGGCCGACGCCATCGCGGATTTTTTTACCGCCCTCGGCGCGCCGGTGACGGCCATGAACATCATGACCGCCAAGGTGGAGAAGGAGATGCGCAACACCATCACCCGGCAGATAAACTGCGACTCGGCCAACGCGGACAAGACCGTTGCCGCCGCCCAAAGCCAGATAGAGGCCATCCGCCGCGTGATAAAGGCCTATGGTCTGGACGCCCTGCCGGAAAATCTGCGGGACACGGCCCTTCTCCGGATAACCAATCCCGCCGCCAGCCTCGCGGACCTGGCAGAGCTTTCAGATCCCCCCGTCACAAAAAGCTGCCTGTCTCACCGGCTGAAAAAAATAATGAGCTTTGAGCCGAAGGAGTAAAAATGGCTTTTGTTCATCTCCATGTACACACGGAATTTTCACTGCTGGACGGGGCCTGCCGTATCGACAGGGCGGCCCAGAAGGCAAAAGACATGGGCCAGAGCGCCCTGGCCATAACCGACCACGGGGTGATGTATGGGGCGGTGGCCTTTTACAAGGCCTGCAAGGCCGCCGGGATAAAGCCCATCATCGGCTGCGAGGTCTATGTGGCCCCAAGGGCCATGGAGCAGAAAGAGCACGGCATAGACAGCGACTATTCCCACCTGATCCTCCTGTGTAAAAATGAGGAGGGCTATAAAAATCTCTGCTATCTTGTAAGCGCCGCCTTCACCCGGGGCTTCTACATCAAGCCCCGGATCGACTGGGAGCTGCTCCGGAGCCACGCGGGGGGCCTTGTCTGTCTGTCGGGCTGTCTGGCCGGGGCCATTCCCCAGCTCATCATCCGGGGCGACTATGAAGCCGCCCGGGCAAAGGCCCTGGAGCTTAGAGATATCTTTGGAGAGGACCTCTTCCTTGAGATACAGGACCACGGCATAAGGGAAGAGCGGGAAGCTGCCCGGGGCCTCATCAGGCTCAGCCGGGAAACTGGCATCCCGCTGGCCCTCACAAACGACGCCCACTATCTCCGGCGCGAGGACGCCTATTATCAGGACGTGCTCATGTGCATACAGATGGGCAAGACCGTGGACGACCAGAACCGCATGCGCTTTGAGTCCGGTGAGCTGTATCTGAAAAGCGAGGAGGAGATGCGCGCCCTGTTTCCGGAGGAGCCCTCCGCCGCCGACAATACAGAGCTCATCGCCCAGCGCTGCGATTTCGACTTTGAGTTCGGCCACTATCATCTGCCCCGCTTCAAGCTGCCCCCCGGCGAGGAGGACAGCTATGCCTATCTTACCAGGCTCTGCGAAAAGGGCTTCGCCCGGCGCTTCCCCACCCGGCCCGAGGTACACAGCCAGCTTGAGTACGAGCTGAGCATGATAAAGGAAATGGGCTTTGTGGATTATTTTCTCATCGTCTCTGATTTTATCGGCTATGCCAAGGGCCAGGGCATACCCGTGGGCCCGGGCAGGGGCAGCGCCGCGGGCAGCGTGGTGTCCTACTGCCTGGGCATAACGGATGTGGACCCCATCAAATACAGCCTCTTCTTCGAGCGCTTTCTGAACCCGGAGCGGGTATCCATGCCGGATATAGACGTGGACTTCTGCATAAACCGGCGCGGAGAGGTCATCGACTATGTAAACCGGCTCTACGGCAGCGACCATGTGGCCCAGATAGTCACCTTCGGCACTATGGCCGCCCGGGCCTCTATCCGGGACGTGGGCCGGGTCCTCTCTGTGAGCTATGCGGAGACGGACGCGGTGGCAAAGCAGGTGCCCTCGGGCCCCGGGGCCCTGAACATGACCCTGGACGAGGCCCTGCGCCTCTCGAAGCCGCTGAAGGACATGTACGAGAGCGACGAGGGCCTTAAACGTCTCATAGACGTGGCCCGGGCCCTGGAGGGCATGCCCCGGCACGCCTCCACCCACGCCGCGGGCGTTGTGATAACGGAGAGGCCGGTCTATGAATACGTGCCCCTGGCAAAAAACGACGAGTCCATCGTCTGCCAGTACCCCATGACCACCCTGGAGGAGCTGGGGCTTTTGAAGATGGACTTTCTGGGCCTGCGGAACCTGACGGTCCTGGAGGACGCGGCGAAGCTCGTGCGGAAAAATGAGCCGGACTTCTCCGTGGACAGGATACCCGAGGACGACGCCGAGACCTTTGAGATGCTGGCCGCCGGCCGGACCCAGGGGGTCTTCCAGTTGGAGAGCGCGGGGATGACCAGCGTGTGCATAGGGCTCAAGCCCAGGAGCATTGAGGATATCACCGCCATAATCGCCCTTTACCGGCCCGGGCCCATGGACAGCATCCCCCGTTTTCTCGACTGCTCCGCCCACCCGGAGAAGATAAGCTATAAGCATGAGCTGCTGCGCCCCATCCTTGAGGTGAGCTACGGCTGTATCGTCTATCAGGAGCAGGTCATCGAGATATTCCGCAAGCTGGCAGGCTTCTCCCTGGGCCAGGCAGACATGATACGCCGGGCCATGTCCAAGAAAAAGCACCAGGTCATCGACGCGGAGCGCCGCGCCTTCGTCTTCGGGGACGAGAGCCGGGGCATAGCCGGGGCCCTGAAAAACGGAGTGCCCGAAAATGTGGCCAACAGCATATACGACGAGATACTGGATTTCGCCAGCTATGCCTTCAACAAGGCCCATGCCGTGAGCTATGCCGTCGTGGTCCTGCGCACGGCCTATATGAAGCGCCACTATCCCCGGGAGTATATGGCGGCCCTGCTCACCTCCGTGCTGGACAGCAGCAGCAAGGTGGCCGAATATATCGCCGAGTGCCGGGAGCTGGGGATCCGGCTGCTGCCGCCGGACGTGAACGAGTCTGGGGCGGACTTCACCGTGGCCGGGGAGAATATCCGCTTCGGCCTGGTGGCCATAAAGGGCATAGGCCGGGGCGCGATAAACAAGCTCATGGAGGAGCGGGAGGAAAACGGCCTCTTCCAGAGCTTTGAGGATTTCTGCCGGCGCATGTCCGGCAAGGAGCTGAACCGCCGGGCGGTCGAGAATCTTATCCGGGCCGGGGCCTTTGACAGCATGGGCTATAAGCGCAAAGCCCTGGTGCAGATCGCGGGCCTGGTGATAGACAGCATAAGCCAGGCGGAGAAGGACAATGTCTCCGGCCAGATGGATCTTTTCGGCGGTCTGGAGGAGGAGAGCCCCGCCGCCCTGGCCATAGAGCTGCCCCAGGTGGAGGAATTCAGCCCCCGCGAGCTCATGGCCATGGAAAAGGAGATCACCGGCCTGTATCTCACCGGCCACCCCATGGACGAATACCGCCAGGCGGCAAGGAAGGTCGGGGCCGTGCCCATCGGCAGCCTTTTGAACGACTTTGCCGGGGCGGACGGGCCCTCCCGCTTCACGGACGATCAGCGCGTGACCCTGGCGGGGGTCGTGGCCTCGTATAAGACCCGTCCCACAAGGACCAACAGCCTCATGAGCTATATCCAGCTTGAGGACGACACCGGCACGATGGAGCTTATCGCCTTTCAGAACGTGCTGGACAAGGGCGGCGCCTACGTTCAGGAGAACGCTCCCATCATCGTCACCGGCCGCATATCGCTCCGGGATGAGAAGGAGCCCCAGCTCATGGCCGACAGCATTCGCCCCCTGTCCGACCTGAACGCCCTGGCCTCCTCCGCCCCGCCCCCCGAAGAGCAAAAGCTCTGGGTCAAGATAGAAAGCCAGAGCTCCCCGGCCATGGAGCGCATAGAGCTGATCCTCAGCATGTTCCCGGGCAGACAGCAGATGATAATCTGGTGCCAGAAGGAGCGGCGCCGCATAGGGGCCCGCTGCCTGATCCACGAGGGTCTGGTCCTGGAACTGAAGGAAATGCTGGGCGATGAAAACGTGGTGGTGAAATAAGCCCCGCGGCCGAAAAATCTCCCCCTCCGGGCAAACTCCCTCCGTCACGGCTTGCGCCGTGCCACCTCCCTCGAGGAGGGAGGCTATGGGAGAAGCCGGCTGAGGGAGCCTTCCTGACATAGCAAAGACCCCGAAAGCCGAAGCTTTCGGGGTCTCGTCGTTTTTACTTGGCGTAATCCACGGCCTTGGTCTCACGCAGGAGGTGGACCTTTATCTGGCCGGGGTAGGTCAGTTCTTCTTCTATCTTTTTGGCGATGTCCCGGGCCAGGAGGACCATCTGATCCTCGCTCACATCCTCGGGCTTTACCATTATGCGTATCTCACGCCCGGCCTGAATGGCATAGGAGCTGGAGATACCGGGGAAGCTCTTCGAGACCTCTTCAAGCTTTTCAAGGCGCTTGACATAGTTCTCGATATTCTCTCTGCGGGCGCCGGGGCGGGAGGCGGAGATAGCGTCCGCCGCCTGGACCAGGCAGGCAACGACGGTGTGGGGCTCCACATCGCCGTGGTGGGCCTCTATGGCGTGGATAACAGCGTCGGACTCTTTATATTTTCTGGCGATGTCCACGCCGATAGTAACATGGCTGCCCTCCACCTCGTGGTCAATGGCCTTGCCCAGGTCGTGGAGAAGACCGGCCCGCTTGGCGGTGTTCACATCCACCCCCAGCTCCGAAGCCAGAAGCCCCGCGATGTGGGAGACCTCGATGGAGTGGTTGAGCACGTTCTGGCCATAGCTCGTGCGGTATCTCATGCGGCCAAGAAGCTTTATTATCTCCGGGTTCAGACCGTGGATATTGGTCTCGAACACGGCTCTCTCGCCCTCGGCCTTTATGGTGGCGTTCACCTCGCGCTGGGCCTTAGCCACCATCTCCTCTATGCGGGCCGGGTGTATGCGCCCGTCCTGGATAAGCTTTTCCAGGGCCAGCCGCGCCACCTCCCGGCGCACCGGGTCAAAGCTGGAGACGGTTATCGCCTCCGGCGTGTCGTCGATAATGAGATCGCAGCCGGTAAGGGTCTCTATGCTGCGGATGTTCCGGCCCTCGCGGCCGATTATGCGGCCTTTCATCTCGTCGTTGGGGAGGGGAACGACGGAAACTGTTATCTCGCTGGCGTGGTCCGCGGCGCAGCGCTGTATGGCGGTGGCGATTATCTCTCTCGCCCGCTCGTCCGCCTCGTCCTTGTACTGGGCCTCTATCTCCTTTATCTTCACGGCCATCTCGTGGGTCACGTCATCCCGGACGTTCGCGATGAGATAGGCCTTGGCCTCTTCCACGGAGAAGCCGGAGATCTTCTCCAGCATCTCGAGCTGGCTCTTTTTTACGAGATTTATCTCCTGGAGCTGGTTTTCGACGCCGGCTATCTTGCTGTTGAGCGTCTCGCTCTTTTTCTCCACAGAGTCTATCTTCCGGTCCAGGTTCTCTTCCTTCTGCTGCAAGCGGCGCTCCTGTTTCTGGAGCTCGCTGCGGCGCTCTTTTACCTCCCGCTCGTACTCGGAGCGGCTTTTGTGTATTTCTTCCTTTGCCTCTACGAGAGCCTCTCTCTTCTTGCTCTCGGCGCTCTTTATTGA
>DBGBEC010000218.1:0-2237 GCA_048477415.1 Candidatus Limivicinus sp.
GTATCTGAGCTATGAGGGCCAGCCTATTTTCGCCGCCTTTCACTCCTCCTCTGCCGGGGCTACCGAGGACTGCGGCCAGGTCTGGAACCCCAGGCCGTATCTTATAAGCGTGCCGAGCCCCGAGACCGCCCAGGATGTGCCCAATTACATAAGCGTTCTCAACTGCGCGCCCATAGACTTCCGGGACGCGCTTCTCTCCCTCTGGCCCGAGGCGGATTTCTCCGGGGAGGAGAGCGGCTGGATAGGCGAGATAGCGCGGGACGCCAGCGGCAGGGTGAGTTACGCCGTCCTGGGCGGTGTGGAGATGGAGGGCACGGAGCTGCGCAGCCTCTTTTCTCTCCGCTCCACGGCGTTCAGCCTTGAATACACTGAGGGGCGCTTCGTTTTCACCGTCACCGGCTTTGGCCACGGAGTTGGAATGAGCCAGTACGGGGCCCAGGTCATGGCCGAAGACGGCCAGGCCTACAGCGCCATACTGGCTCACTATTACCCGAACACTGTTCTGAACGGGTGATGCTCAGCCCGCCTTCCTCTTTGAAGGCAGCTCATTGCAGAAGCCCAGAAGGACCCCTGCGGTGATGAAAAAGAACTGTACGCTGGAATCCGCTTTGCAGTAGATGGATATCTCCAGCATATTGTATATAAGTATCCCGGCCAAGGGCAGCGCCAGAAATTTATGCTCAAGGCCCAGGGAGGGCTCCTCTGTAAAAAAGAGGCGGAGCATTTTTATTATCAGCAGCACGATAAAGGCCATTTCAAGCAGAAAGCCCGGCAACCCGGTCAGCACAAGGACCTGTAAAAATCCGTTGTGAAAATGGATATAATCCCGGGGCAGAAGGGGATTTGCCAGGCTCATCAGCTCCTCCGTGGGGCAGCCCCGGAATATGCGGGCCGGGTCAAGCGCCAGGGTCTTGAAGGCGCTGGCAAAGATAGGCAGTCTTCCGGAGAAATTCCCCAGGCCCTCCGACAGGTCCCGGGGGTCGGAAAAGAGCTTGTCCTGGTCGGCGGAGATGGTCCCGGCTTCACCCAGCTCCAGCCCCAGGGCCACAGGCTGCGGGGCCTCCGCCCGGGCGGCGACCGGCGCGGCCTCGGCCTCGTTCACGGCGGCGGAGATCCTCCCAATGCCCGCGGTGGCCAGGCCAAAGCTCATATAGGCCAGGGGCAAAACCACCAGCGCCGTCAGGCCCAGAACAGCCGCCTTCTGCCAGAGCCGCCGCAGCGGCAGATATTTCAGCGCCAGCAGCATGCAGAACATGGCCGCCGCCACAGCAAAGGAGCCCATGGTGTTCCGGCTGTAGGTAAGGCCCAGGGCCAGATAGTTCAGCAGTGCGCAGAAAAGCCAGAAAATTTTAAAGCCCAGCCTTTTACTGCGGAGGAACAGGTAAAACACAGCGCTGCCGCCTATGAAAAACCAGAGTGCCGTTATATTCGGGTTGTGGTCCATCATGGCGAGGCGGCTGAAGTAATTCGCGTCCATGGCGCAGATGTTTTGCTCGGTCAGCGGATTTATAAGCGTGACCCTGTACACGGCGCAGTATATCCCCGTAAGCGCCAGCGCCGAATAGTAAAGGCCCAGAGCAGCGCAGCAGAGGGCGTAGAACCTGCCCCGTCTGTCCCTGTCCAGCATGAGCCCCGCGGCGGCGCAGAGGAAATAAAGGCTGTAGTCCCTAACTCCGATAAAATCCGCTGTCAGACAGTCTCCCCCGTTCAGCAGCCGGGAAAGGAAGTACCACAGAAAAAAGGCCACAAGCAGTCTCAGCTCCGTCCCGCCCCGAAGACGGCAGAAATAGAAATAAAACGCCGCCAAAACCGGGGGCACGAGACTGAACAAGCTGTCATAAACAGACTGCCAGAGATATACATTCACCGGCATTACCGTGAAAAATACGAGCACCAGGAAGATCGCGGCCGCATTCGCTCTGGCCCAGCGCTCCCCCTGAGGTGTTTTCAAGCTTTCAGGCATATCCCCACGCTCCTTAGATATGATCCCCCCGATTATACCCCATCCACGCCCAAAAAGAAAGCCCATATAAGCCTCTTTGCTCCCTCGGGGAGGGAGGCTATGGGTGCACCGTTTTAGGCTGGCGGTTCCGCGTATTTTGATAAGATCCCTAAAAATTATCGCCCATTTCCCCAAATTCCTGAAGCGTGCTTCATGGCGTAAGCTTCATATTTCCTGTAGAATATTGGAAAATCTACATAGAAAGAAGGACTTACCATGAAGATCAAATTCTGCA
>DBGBEC010000219.1:0-4851 GCA_048477415.1 Candidatus Limivicinus sp.
ACCCTGTCCTTCTCAACCGCGCCCCCACCCTGCACCGTCTGGGCATACAGGCCTTTGAGCCCATCCTGGTCGAGGGCCGCGCCCTGCGGCTGCACCCCCTGGTCTGCACCGCCTACAACGCGGACTTTGACGGGGACCAGATGGCTATCCATGTCCCCCTCTCCGCTGAGGCCCAGTCCGAGGCCCGCATACTCATGCTCTCCGCCAACAACCTCCTTCGTCCCCAGGACGGACACCCGGTCACTGTCCCCACCCAGGATATGATACTGGGCTCCTACTACCTGACCATGCTGCGCATAGGCAAGGCTGAAAAGGGCGCGGAACGGCTCATTATCGACGACGCGGGCGATACCGGCTTCGAGCCGGGCAGCATAGTGGACGGCGACGAGCTTTACGAGGCAAACCTGAAGGCCGCCGAGCAGAAGCTCCGCCCCGCCACCTACAAGCCCACCCTCATCTACAAAGACTCCAACGAGGCCATAATGGCCTATAACGAGGGCGACGTGGGCCTTCACGCCCCCATCAGGCTCAGAGTTTCCAAGACCGTGGACGGCGTGGAGGTGAAGAAGATAATCACCACCACCGTTGGCCGCATAATCTTCAACGAGCCCATACCCCAGGACCTGGGCTATGTGGACAGGTCCGACCCGGAGCACGCCTTTGACCACGAGATAAACTTCCAGGTGGGCAAGAAGCAGCTTGGCAATATAATCGACCGCTGCATAAAGAAATATGGCTTCACCATCTCCGCCGAGGTCCTGGACAGCATCAAGTCGCTGGGCTATAAATACTCCACCAAGGGCGCTATAACCATTTCCGTCGCGGACATGACGGTGCCCAGCGCGAAGCGTGAGCTCATCGCCGAGACCGAGCAGGAAGTCGTGAACATCGAGCGTCAGTATAAGCGGGGCTTCATCACTGACGACGAGCGCTACCGCCTGGTGGTCTCCGAGTGGGAAAAGACCACGAAGAAGGTCACTGACGCCCTTCAGAACAGCCTTGACGAGTATAACCCCATCTACATGATGGCCAACTCCGGCGCCCGAGGCTCCATGAACCAGATCCGTCAGCTTGCCGGTATGCGCGGCCTTATGGCCAACACCGCCGGTAAGACCATCGAGATCCCCATCAAGTCCAACTTCCGCGAAGGCCTCTCCGTTCTGGAATATTTCATCTCCACCAGAGGCGCCCGTAAGGGTATGGCCGATACCGCCCTGCGTACTGCCGACTCCGGTTATCTTACCCGCCGTATGGTCGACGTGTGCCAGGATGTTATCATTCGCGAGGCCGACTGCGGCACCAGCGAGGGCGTATGGGCCTCCGCCGTGTACGACAGGGGCCAGCTTGTCGAGAGCTTCGGCACCGCCATCCACGGCCGCTTCCCCGCCTGCCCCATCACCGACGAAAAGACCGGCGAGCTCCTCTTCGACACCGACCACATGCTCATGCCCGAGGACGCCGACGTTCTTGAGGCCCACGGCATAGACAAGGTCTATATAAGAAGCGTGCTCACCTGCGAGGCCCACACCGGCGTCTGCGCCAAGTGCTATGGTATAAACCTTGCGATCGGCCGTCCTGTGAACGCGGGCGAGGCCGTCGGCGTAATAGCGGCCCAGTCGATCGGCGAGCCGGGCACCCAGCTCACCATGCGTACCTTCCATACCGGCGGCGTGGCTGGCGACGATATCACCCAGGGTCTGCCCCGTGTTGAAGAGCTTTTCGAGGCCCGCAAGCCCAAGAAGATGGCAGTCCTCTCCGAGATCTCCGGTACTGTCAGCATAGACGAGGCCAAGAAGGGCGTAATGTACGCTCTCACTGTCACCAACGAAGCGGAAGGCGCTACAGTTGTGTACACTGTCCCCCACTCCGCCGGTATACTGGTGCACAACGGCGACCATGTGGACAAGGGTCAGGAGCTGACCTCCGGCGCTCTCAACCCCCACGAAGTCCTCCGTATCCGCGGCATAAACGACGACGAGTTCGGCCGCCAGGGCGTGCGCAGTTATATAACCAGCGAGGTCCAGAAGGTCTATCGTCAGCAGGGTGTTGACATCAACGACAAGCATATAGAGGTCATCGTCCGCCAGATGATGCGCAAGGTCCGGGTGGAAGAGGCCGGCAGCACCGATCTTCTCTCCGGCGCCACGGTGGATATCTCCCAGATAAAGGAAGCCAACAAGAAGGTGGCCGAGCGCACAGCCGCCGGCGAAGAGGGCCTGGCCCCCGCCACCTACACCCAGCTTCTCATGGGTATAACCAAGGCCTCCCTCGCGACAGAGAGCTTCCTCTCCGCCGCCTCCTTCCAGGAGACCACAAAGGTCCTGACAGACGCGGCCATAAAGGGCAAGGTTGACCACCTTGTCGGCCTGAAGGAGAACGTCATAATAGGCAAGCTCATCCCCGCGGGCTCCGGTCTTGCGGTATACAGAGACTTTGAGGAGCAGACAGACGACAGCATTGCCGAGGCCCCCGAAGAATATGTGGACCTGACCGCCCTTGTAAGCAAAACAAACGCCCTGTAAAACAGGGCCGCATAAAAGACGAGGCCGCGGCGATGTCGCCGCGGCCTGAGACTTAGCAAAAAAGGCCGACGGCCTCTTTTGTTAAGCTGAGAAAGGCTGAAGGCCGGGAAGCGTCCCCGGCCTTCAGCCTTTTTAAACATTTTCTTTCTCAGCCCCAGCTCTGCCAGTAGTTGGAGTAGTCCGCCCCCTCGGAATCCGGCTCGAAGGTGCCGGAGAGCTTGCTCATTACCCGCTCATAGCCCTCGCTGCCCTCGGGATATGGGGTGGGGCGGTAATCGTTATAGTTATCTGCGTCGGCGGCGGCTTTCTCCAGGTCTCCGCTGACGCAGCAGGGAATAACGGTGAAGCCGTCGTTCACCACGCTGCCGTCGCTGTCGCGCTTCACGCTCACCTGAACGATGGCAGTATCCGGGTCGCTGGGCGCGGTATTACCGCCAAAGCTCCAGTTGCCCATGCTGTAGAGTATAAGTCCGTCGCCGTATTTCTCAATGGGTTGCAGGCAGTGGGAGTGGCTGCCATATACCAGGTCGGCCCCGGCGTCTATGCAGGCGTGGGCCAGCTCCACCTGGTAGTCCTTGGGACTGTAGAAAAGCTCCTTGTCCCCCCAGTGGAACATCATGATTATATACTCCGCCCCCTGTCCCTTCAGCTCGTTTATGGCGGCAACGCAGTCCGCCTCCTCGGGATAGTGGTCGTTATAGTCGGTGTATATTCCCACTTTAAGGCCGCTGTCGGTGGTGATCAGCTGGGCCTGGCCCTCCTTGCCATAGGGAATGCCATAGTCCTCAAGGGCCTGATAGGTGTTTTCCAGGCCGAGCTCACCAAAGTCCAGCATGTGGTTGTTGGCGGTGGTAACAAAGTCTACCTTGCCCTCTACAAGGATCTTCGCCCACTCGGTGGGGGCCATGAAATAGAACATCTCCGGGGAGTATATCTTGGTATCTGAAAATGTACACTCAAGATTGGCTATGGTGAGGTCGTCATTTTCAAAATACTGCACTGTGTTGGAGAAGGGATAGGCATAGTCGCCGTTCATCTTCGCCTTGTAGCCGTGGACGCTCTCCGTAAAATTCTGGGAGGAGCAGAGAGTGCAGTCACCCACGGCTGAAATGCTGTAATACACGGGCTCCGCCAGGGGCTCGGGCGTGGGGCTGGGCCCCGGCGTCTCTGCCGGGGCGGTGGCCTGGGGCAGGGGCTCATCCTTCTGCCGGGCCCGGGCGCGCAGGGTGAAGAAAAGACCCGCCAGGCACAGAAGCAGCAGTATAAGAGTCAACACCGTTTTCAAAGTTTTTTTCATGATAATACCTCCCAAAGGCCTGTCAGCCCCAGCTTGAATACCAGTCTGAATAGTCAGCGGTGCCGTCCGGGCCCTGATAGCTGCCTGTTATCTTGCTCATCGCCCTGTCATACTCTTCCGTCCCGGGCTCGTATGGGGTCGGGCGATAATCATTGTCCGCCCCGTTGTCAGAACCTACGGGCAGGCTGCTCACACAGCAGGGTATGATCTCATAGGAGTCGTTGGTAATGGAGCCGTCGATGTCCCGCTTCACCTTTACCTGGACGATGGCTGTATCCCTGTCTGTGGGGCTGGTATTGCCGCCGAAGCTCCAGTTGCCCATGCTGTACAGGATGACGCCTCCGTTATATTCCTCAATGGGCTGGAGGCAATGGGGGTGGCTGCCGTATATAAGATCAGCCCCCGCGTCTATGCAGGCGCGGGCCAGATCCACCTGGTTTTGATTGGGTCTGTATTTGAGCTCCTGCCCCCAGTGGAAGGCGCAGATCATATACTCGGCCCCCTCGCTCTTGAGCTGCTCTATGGCGGCGACGCATTCATCCTTGTTGGGGCTGTAGCTGTTATAGTCGCAGTAGATCCCTATGACAAGGCCGCTGCCGGTGGTGAAGAGCTGGCTCTCCCCTTCCTTGCCGTAGGGTATGCCGTAATTTTCAAGGGCGGCATAGGTGTCGTCAGCGCCGGTCTGGCCGAAGTCCAGCATGTGGTTGTTGGCGGTGGTAACAAAATTCACCCCGCCGGAGGAGAGGATCTGGGCATAGCTCGTCGGTGCGCGGAAATAAAACTGCTGTGAGGAATAGAGCTTATTGTCGGAAAAGGTACACTCAAGATTGGCTATGGTGAAGTCGTCATCCTCAAAATATTGTATAGTGTTGGAGAAGGGATAGGCATAGTCGCCGTTCATGCGGGAGGCATAGGAATAGGGGCTGGCGTCCCCCAGGAACTGGTGGGAGGTCAGGGTGAAGTCCCCCCCCGCGGAGATCGTGAAATACTCCGGCTCCGGCGTGGGCGTGGGGCTGGGCGTGGGGACCGGCG
>DBGBEC010000220.1:0-8253 GCA_048477415.1 Candidatus Limivicinus sp.
GGGCTACACCGTGGAGCAGCTGATGGACTGGCTGCAAACCTATGGCGGCAAGCTCAAGCCCTATATCCGCGATACCAACAGCTATCTGCGTCAGGCCCAGGAGAACGGCAAGTCCATCCTCTTTGAAGCCCAGCTTGGTGCGCTGAGAGATCTGGATTACGGCATATATCCCTATACCACCTCTTCCAATACGATCGCCGCCTATGCGCCGGTGGGTTCCGGCCTGCCAAGCGCCAGGCTGGACGAAGTCGTGGGGGTGGTGAAGGCCTATTCCTCCTGCGTGGGCGAGGGGCCCTTCACCTGCGAATGGTTCGGTGAAGAGGCCGGAAAGCTCAGGGAGGCCGGCGGCGAATACGGCGCCAAGACCGGCCGCCCCCGCCGGGTGGGGCCTATCGACCTGGTTGCCACCCGCTATGGGGTACAGGTCCAGGGGGCAAGCTCCATCGCTCTGACAAAGCTGGATGTCCTGAGCTATATGGACTCTATCCCTGTCTGCGCCCACTATGAACTGGACGGCCAGATGATAGACGAGTTCCCCTCTCCCGTGGTGCTGGCCGACGCCAAGCCCGTTTTCGAGACGCTGCCTGGCTGGAAGCAGGATATCTCCGGTATCCGCCGGTGGGAGGAGCTTCCCGCCCAGGCGCGGCGGTATGTGGAATATATAGAGGAAAATATCGGCTGTCACATCCAGTATGTCTCCGTTGGTCCGGAGCGCGACAGCATAATCATCAGATAAAAAGGAGATGGACATGATGGAAGACCCTTGTAGCTCCCAGCTGTTTTCCCGCGGCGTATCTCCCAGCGTGCCGGAGAGCTTTTACACTGAAATACGGGGCTTGACAGGGCGCGGGCCCTGTGCCGGACATGGGATCGGGCTGAGCGTCAGCGCCGGGAGCGAGGTGTGATATGGAGAAAATACTGGTATTGGACTTTGGCGGGCAATATAACCAGCTCATCGCCCGCAGGGTGCGGGAGCAGCATGTGTATGCCGAGCTGCGGCCCTACAGCAAGCTGACAGTGGCTGAGATAGGGGAATACGCGGGAGTGATCTTTACAGGCGGCCCCAACAGCGTGTACGCGGAGAGCTCTCCGCGCTTTGACCCCGCCATCCTGGACGCGGGCGTCCCCATTTTGGGGATATGCTACGGCCACCAATTGATGGCGTGGATGGGCAGGGGGGAGATATGCTCTGCCGGGGATATCAGCGAATACGGCAAGGTCGAACTGAGCGCGGAGAGCAGCCCGCTCTTCGCGGGGATACCGGCCAGAAGCGTCTGCTGGATGAGCCACACCGACTATGTAAGAGAGGTGCCGGCCGGTTTTCGGGTCATCGCCCGCACGGAAAACTGCCCCTGCGCCGCCATGTGCGACGAGAGCCGTAAACTGTATGGCGTCCAGTTTCACCCGGAAGTGACCCACACCGAATATGGCAGGCAGCTTCTCCATAATTTCCTCTTCGGCATTTGCGGGTGCAGGGGCGACTGGAAGATGGACAGCTTTATAGAGGCCTCCATCGCCAAATACCGCCGGGAACTGGCCGGGAAAAAGGCGCTGTGCGCCCTCAGCGGCGGGGTAGACTCCACCGTGGCGGCCGTGCTGCTCCACAAGGCCATTGGAGACAGGCTCAGCTGCGTGTTCGTGGACCATGGCCTTCTGCGAAAGGACGAGGGGGACATGGTGGAGCGAAGCTTCAAGGAGCGCTTCGATATAGATATCATCCGGGTCAATGCCCAGGATCGGTTCCTTGCCAGGCTCTCCGGCGTAACGGAACCGGAGCGGAAACGAAAGCTGATCGGCGAGGAATTCATCCGCGTATTCGAGGAGGAGGCCCGGAAGCTGGGCAAGGTGGACGTTCTGGTCCAGGGCACCATCTATCCCGATGTTATCGAATCCGGCGCGGGTGAGGCCAGCGTTATAAAGAGCCACCACAATGTTGGGGGACTGCCTGATGTGGTAGACTTTGACGGGATAGTGGAGCCGCTGCGTGATCTCTTCAAGGACGAGGTACGCGCCGCGGGGCTGGAGCTTGGCATTCCCGGCGAACTGGTCTGGCGGCAGCCCTTCCCCGGCCCCGGCCTTGCCATCCGTGTGCTGGGCGAACTGACAAAGGAAAAGCTTGATACCCTGCGGGAGGCGGACGCCATCTTCCGCCAGGAGATCGCGGACGCTGGACTGGAGCAGGACACAGCCCAGTATTTTGCCGTGCTGACCGACAGCCGCAGCGTGGGCGTTATGGGTGACAGCCGGACCTACGGCCGCACCGTGGTGCTGCGGGCAGTAAACACAGATGATTTCATGACGGCGGATTGGGCGCGGCTTCCCTATGAATTGCTGGCCAAGGTCAGCAGCCGCGTTACAAACGAGGTGGCCGGGATAAGCCGGGTGGTCTATGATATCACCTCGAAGCCGCCGGCCACGGTGGAATGGGAGTGAGGTAACATGACGAAATACATTTTTGTGACCGGCGGCGTGGTCTCCGGCCTGGGAAAGGGGATAACCGCCGCCTCTCTCGGCCGGCTGCTGAAAGCCAGGGGGTTGAGAGTGGCCGCCCAGAAGCTGGATCCCTATATCAATGTGGACCCCGGCACCATGAGCCCCTTCCAGCACGGCGAGGTATATGTCACCGAGGACGGAGCCGAGACTGATCTGGACCTGGGACATTATGAGCGCTTTATCGACGAGGACCTGAACAAATATTCCAACCTCACCACCGGAAAGGTATACTGGAATGTGCTGAACAAGGAGCGCCGGGGGGAATATCTGGGCTCTACCGTTCAGGTGATCCCCCATGTGACCAATGAGATAAAGGATTTTGTCTACCGGGTGGGAAAACAGACCGGCGCGGAGGTGGTCATCACAGAGATCGGCGGTACCATCGGCGACATCGAGTCTCAGCCCTTTCTGGAGGCCGCGCGGCAGATCTCACTGGAGGCGGGCCGGGAGAACAGCCTGTTTATCCATGTGACGCTCGTACCCTTCCTGAGCGGATCCGGCGAACACAAGTCCAAACCTACCCAACACTCCGTAAAGGAATTGCAGGGCATGGGCATAAATCCCAATATCATCGTCCTGCGCTGTGATGAGCCGCTGGAGCCCTCCATCTTCCAGAAAATTTCACTGTTCTGCAACGTGAAGCCCGACTGCGTCATTGAAAATATCACTCTGCCAAACCTCTACGAGGCGCCGCTCATGCTGGAAAAGTCAGGCTTTTCCGCCGTGGTCTGCCGTGAGCTGGGCATTGTTAGCGGGGAGCCTGAGCTGTCGGAGTGGATAGAGCTGGTGGAGCGCATTGAAAACAGGAAAAACTGCGTGACCATCGGTCTCGTGGGCAAATATGTCCAGCTCCACGACGCGTATCTCTCTGTGGCGGAGGCTCTGCGCCACGCCGGGTACAGCCTGGACGCCCACATCAAGATCGACTGGATCGACGCCGAGACATTGACAGAGGATACTTATAAAGGTCTCCTGTCCGGGGTAGACGGCATTCTGGTCCCCGGCGGCTTCGGCGACAGGGGCGTAGAGGGCATGATACTGGCGGCCCGCTATGCGAGAGAGCAGAATGTCCCGTATTTCGGTATCTGCCTTGGTATGCAGATAGCCGTTATTGAATATGCCCGGAACGTGCTGGGCCTGCCCGACGCGAACTCCGGCGAGTTTGACCCCGATTCAGCCCATAAGGTCATCGACTTCATGCCCGGGCAGAGCGAGGATATCGACAAGGGCGGTACCCTCCGTCTGGGCAGCTTCCCCTGTGTCATCGCCCCCGGCACCACCATGGAGCGCTGCTATGGAGCGGCTGATATCTCGGAGCGTCACCGCCACCGCTATGAGTTCAGCAACGACTATCGTGAGGCGCTGCAAAAGGCGGGGCTCACCATCGGCGGCAGATCTCCCGACGGACGCCTGGTGGAGACTGTGGAGCTGACGGAGCGCCCCTTCCATGTAGGGGTCCAGTTCCACCCGGAATTCAAAAGCCGCCCCAACCGCCCCCACCCGCTGTTTTGCGGCTTTATCGCCGCTTCGTTGGGCCAGAGGCCCGGAAAGGACTGAACCATGTGCGGTATCATCGGATATACTGGCAAACAGAGCGCCGTCCCCATCCTGCTGGATGGTCTGGAGCGGCTGGAATATCGGGGCTATGACTCTGCCGGTGTGGCCCTTGTGTCAAAGGACGGTATCCGTGTGCAAAAGAGCAAGGGCCGCCTTCAGGTGCTGAGGGACCAGTTGGACGCAATGCCCGCGCTCCCCGGCACCACCGGCATTGGCCACACCCGCTGGGCGACGCACGGTGAACCCAGCGACGTCAACGCCCATCCCCATGTCAGCCAGGACGGCAGCGTGGCGGTCGTCCACAACGGCATAATCGAAAACTATGTGGAGATCAAAGACTTCCTCACCCGGCAGGGCGTTGTCTTTCAGTCCAACACGGACACGGAGGTGGTGGCCCATCTCCTGGGCCACTATCTGAAAGACCATGACCTGATGGGAGCTCTCTATGCGGTGCTCCACCGGATAAAGGGGGCCTATGCCCTGGGTATCCTCAGCAAAGACCACCCGGATCAGATCATTGCCGCCCGCAAGGACGCGCCCCTCCTCATCGGCTTTGGAGAGGGGGCGAACTATATTGCCTCTGATGTCACTGCTCTGCTGGCCCATACCCGCAGCGTCGCCTACATGGAAGACGGCGAGGTCGCTGTTTTGAGCCCTGAGGGCGTTCAGGTCTACGACAGGGACCGCTGTCCCATCGAAAAGACACGGCATACGGTAGAGTGGGATGTATCCGCGGCGGAAAAGGGCGGCTGGCCCCACTTCATGCTCAAGGAGATCATGGAACAGCCGGAGGCCCTGCGCCGCACCGTATCACCGAGACTGCGAGAGGGCAGGATAGTGTTTGAGGAGCTGGCCGAACAGCCGGAACTGCTCGATGGCGTCTCCCGTATTTTCATTGTGGCCTGCGGCTCCGCCTATCACGTGGGCATGCTGGGCAAATACACGCTGGAGGAGCTGCTCGGTATACCTGTTGAGGCCTGTATCGCCTCCGAATTTCGGTACAGCAAGCCCCTGGTCAACGCCTCCACGCTGGTCATAGTCATCAGCCAGTCCGGCGAGACTCTGGATTCCATGGCCGCCCTGCGTGAGGCGAAAAAGCGCGGGGCGAGGACGCTGTCCATCGTAAACGTCATTGGCAGCTCCATCGCGCGGGAATCTGATGTGGTGCTCTATACCTGGGCGGGACCGGAGATCGCCGTTGCCACCACCAAGGCGTATTCCACCCAGGTCGTCCTGCTGACCATGCTCGGTCTGTATTGGGCGGAGCGGCTCGGCACTGTAAGCTCCGGGGAATATAAGGCGATCATTGACGCGCTGGCCGTCCTTCCGGAGCAAATGAACGCCATTTTGACCAATGTGGACGATTATCAGCAGGCCGCTTCCCGCTGCTTCAACCACAGCAGCGTATTCTTTATCGGCAGGAATATAGACTATGCGCTGGGACTGGAGGGCTCTCTGAAGCTCAAGGAGATATCCTATATCCACTCCGAATCCTATGCCGCCGGGGAGCTGAAGCACGGTACCATCTCTCTTGTGGAGCCGGGCACCCTGGTGGTGGCGCTGGCCACCTATGCGCCCCTTTTTGAAAAGACCCGCTCCAACATTATCGAGGTCCAGTCCCGGGGTGCCGACGTGGTGGCCCTGGTAACGGAGGATATGCGAAATGCGCTGGGTGATGATTCCGGGGAGCTGTTTGCCATCCCCAGGACCCATCCGCTGCTCCAGCCAAATCTGGGTGTTATCCCGCTTCAGCTCTTTGCCTATTATATCGCTCTGCACCGGGGCTGCGATATTGACAAGCCCCGAAATTTGGCCAAGTCCGTGACCGTGGAGTAGGCCTCGGCCCGCCAAAACAGGCGGCAGGCTTTGTATCCGGTCCGAAGGGGAACAGGGCTTCCCGTTGACCGCCGTATGTGTGACTGGCGCAGAGTAGCGACAAAAACAGAGGTACAGGCTGCGAAAAGCAGTGACTGTACCTCTGTTTCTTTTGTATTATCTTGATATGCCAAAAGGAATGCCGGGACAAATTATCGCTCATCGGCCCGGGATGTGCAGCTATTGATCGATGAAGATCATAAATAACAGGACGGGACAGCAGCTCGCCAAACTTTCAGCTTGACCGCTGAAAAAGTAAAAAAGAGACCGCCCGGCCTCAGGTCAAAAGCGGCCTGCTGCCGGGTGGTCTGCGCTGATTTTCAACACTTGGGCCGTTTTTCACCCTTTTTCCCGCTGCCCTTTTCCACAATGCCGCTAATGCATGGAGCCGGTCCAACTTTTCTGTTTTGAGCCAGGCCCTATGGCGATTTTGGTCTGCTTATATTTCGCTATAGGAGCAGCGGGCGTTGAAGCAGGGGCTGCCCTTGGGGTGGACGCCCTGGACGGTGAATTCGCCGTCCTTTTCCTGGACGCCTATCCTTATCACGCTGCCGGTGACGCACTCTCTTACATAGTCTATCTGCATGGCGCTTATGAGCTTTGGCGGGCCCTCCCAGTAGCCCGTGTCCTTGCAGACGAGCCGGGCATAATTGTGGAAGGCAAAGTGGGAGGCGTTGTCGTCGCAGTCGTCCTTGGTGATGGTTTTGGTCTCGGTATACTCAAAGGGCTCCACTATGGGGAGGCGGTGGAACTCCGGCACCTCGTTCAGGGGCTTTGTGCTGTAGAAGGGCTCGATATCCGCGCAGCCCAGCCTTTTACGGCCCCTGAGCAGCACGGGCATCATTATCATGTCCATGGCGGCGGCAAGCCTGCCACCTTTATAAAACTCGCCTCTCAGCGCGTAAAAGCTTCCGCAGTCTGTGCGGCCGGAGGCAAAGCCGGTAAGCTCGTCCCCCTCGCCTATAGGCAGGTGCTGGCTGAGCTTTATGCGGCGGAACATCCACGCGGCGTTCAGCTGTTCCAGCAGAACGCCCCGGCTGCCGCCCTCTTCCTTGTTGCGCAGCGTGGCGGCGAGAGTGAGCTTGCTTATAAGCTCACAGGGGTCCATATAGCCGCTGCCGTCGAGTTCCGCGGCGGTGACGGTGTGGACCATTGTCTGTTTCATATCCATTTTATATACCTCCATCGCTCCGGGCCCGGAGCTTTAAACTACGGTCTTCTCCGTTTGTATGGTCTCGGCTATATCCATCAGCTCCCGTTCGCTCTCCAGGTCCGCGGGGTATGGGTAGCTTTTGGCGACCTTTTCAAAATGCTTCCGCAGACGCTCCGCCTTTTTTTCGTCGCGCTCGAAGAGCAGGGCATAGGCGTGCTGGGTGCGGATGACGGAGGGAAATTTCCCCATCTGCTTCATGAACTTTTGCAGCTCTTTTCCGTGCAGGCGCTCAATAAGCGCCCGGTCCCCGCCGCCGATCAGCTCACAGTATATCCTGTCGCAGACGAGCAGGCTGCGGTGGATGCCGGCGAGGCCGGCGCCGCTGTTTAAAAGCCTGTCCGCCAGCTCCTGGGCGGGAGCGAATTCATGCCTGTCCATGAGGCGGTTTTCGTAGAACACGGCCATGGCCGCTATCATGCCGTTTTTCATGGCCTCATCGTCCGGGATATAGAACCAGGCCTCCGGCATGTCGCGCAGCCTTGTTCCTTTCACGTTTTCTTCCGACACCCTCATCTGGACCCAGAGAGACCTCAGGGCCTCCGGCGACCTGCCAAGCTCCAGGGTGTTGCGCCCGTCGTTACTTACGGCGCTGGAGCTCATGGGAATGCCGTTTATCAGGGCAAAGCCAAGGCCGATAAGGCACATCATCAGCAGAAAGAGCGAGAGAAAAGGAACATCGTCGAAAAGGAGGAAGAGAAGGGCGCAGACAAGCACGCTGACAAGGTTCATAAGCACCCCGCCCAGGTTGTACAGGACGAAGGGCATTTTCCCTCCGCTCATGTCCGGCGGGCTCATAAGGCACTGTCCCCCCGTCCCGGAAAGGGACAGGCGGCGGAGCTTTATCCCGTCCCCGGCCCTGAGCCACATAAGGCTGCCCACCCGAAATGAGGAAAACTTATACCCGCTCAAAAGCCCGGCGACCAGGTGGCCCGCCTCGTGGATAAGGATCTGGGCATACATGGCGGCGTACATCCCCGCAAGGGCCAGGACCATATTCAAAAGCTTGGCAGGGGAGAGGCCCCCGCTGAAGACCCGCTCCAGATAGCCGGTAATGACGACGCCGCAGATAAAGCCCAGCAGCAGAAAGGCCAGGACCATCACGAGCTCACCGGCCT
>DBGBEC010000221.1:0-1994 GCA_048477415.1 Candidatus Limivicinus sp.
CTGCTGGCTCAAGCTCATCCAATACCACCCGCCCTTTCAATGGGGCCTCTGAACACCGTCAGCAGGCAGAGGATACAGGCCATGGCCGGGAGCATAAACGAATCCGCCCCAAAGAGGACAAGGCAGAGGGCCGAGGCCACGGTGCCGATCAGGGCCGTGTAATGCTTTTTCTCCTTGAGCCACTGGTCCACGAAAAAGACAACGAACATGGCCGTGAGCACAAAGTCAAGGCCTGTCGTGTCAAAATTGATGAGTCCGCCCAGCAGCCCGCCAATGGCGGCCCCGCTGACCCAATAGATCTGATCGAGCAGGGTGACAAAGAACATGAACCAGCCTCTGTCCACATCCTGAGGGATCTGGGCGGAGTAGTTTATGGAAAAGCTCTCGTCGCACATGCCAAAGATCAGGTAAAAGCGCTTCCAGCCCAGGCCCCTGTACCTGTCCAGCATGGATATCCCGTAAAACAGGTGCCTTGCCTGGACCATAAGGGCCATGAGAAAGCATTGCAGCGGCGCGAATGGGCTTAAAAGCATGGACGCCGCCACGAATTCGAGAGAGCCGCCATAGATGGTGAGGCTCATAAGCAGCGGATACCAAAAGCTGAAGCCGGATACGTTCATATATACACCATAGGCCAGACCGATGAACCAGAAGCCGGCAAAGATCGGTATGGTATAGGGAAAGGCCGCAGCCAGGGCCCGGCGGCGAGGGGAATTTTTTCTCATCTCTGTCCTCCCGGTAAAGTTGAAAAAGGAGCCGGACATCTGACAGTCCAGCTCCTTTAAGTTAGCACAGCGCGGCGGGAAATTCAACATTTGACAAGGTCTATTTCTTCACAAGCGACATATCCGGCGCTTCAAGGCTGTCGGGCATGGGCTCCCCGGCCTCTGCCAGGGGGAGATACCAGGCGTAATAGTAATATGGGATAAGCTCCGGCTGGGCAGCCTCCACATCATCCCACAGCCTGCCCCAGGGGCGCAGATACAGCTCATAGCTAAATCCCCCTTCCTCGTCCTCATAGCTCTGGCCCGTGAGAACGAGCATATCATCAAAGGGGCTTTCTCCGGGGGAAAGCTGCCACTGGCCTTCCAGAAGCTCAGCGGACCAGAAATAGCCCTCCAGGCTCCTGGCAAGGCCGCTGTCTCCGTCTCCGCTTATCTCAAGCTCTGCCTCCGCCATGGGGCTCTGGCGGGTGAAGTCCTCGTCCCAAAGGCTCAGCAGCGCCCTCCCCTCCTGGTCGGGGCTAATGCTGCCGAAACAGTCATAGAGCATGCCATCCAGCTCTTCCCAGCGGCCCCAGGCCCCGGATATCCGCCAGCAGCCGTACCAGTCGCCGCTCCACCAGTCGGAAACGGGCTCTTCCTCGAAAATGATCGTGGGCGTGGAGGAGGGATCGGCGCTCTCCTCAGGGCTCGGCTCAGGCTCCTCCTTTTCAAGGCGCAGCCTGATACCGGAGTCAAAAAGCTCCAGGCTTATTACCCCGTCTTTCAGCGTGCCGCTTGAGGCGCTTCCCCCGGTATAGAGGGTGAAGCTCTCCCCTTTTAGGCTCCATCGTATTTTCCCTTTTTCCTCGCCGGTCTGGAGAAGGCCCCTGCCATTATTTTGCAGCGTAAGGCTGAAGCCGCCGCCGTACAGGGACTCCGGCTCAAGGCTCTCCCCTTCGGCCTCGGCGGCGGTGCAGATATACAGGCCCGCGTTTGGATCCGGTTCACCGGAGCAGCCAACAAGGCAGAGAAGCAGGATAAGACCGAAAACTGAGATAAAAAGCTTTTTCAAAATGCTCATACATGGCTCCTTCATATGCCAAAAACGAAAGCTGCCTCGCAGTATAGCACAAAAAAGCCCCGGAGGCAAGCAGGGCCCCAGGTCTCGGAAGGAGCAGCGGACGCGCGCTCTTTTGCTCCACGTCATCCCGGGGCCCCCGGCCGGGCTACAGCCATGATAAGCCCGGAAAGGCGAATAATCAGGCGAAATCCGGAACGGGACACTTAATT
>DBGBEC010000222.1:0-2758 GCA_048477415.1 Candidatus Limivicinus sp.
ATAAAGGCCCTTATAGGAGGTCTGAACAAATGAGCAAGGAAATGATTAGGCCCCAGTGCCTCAAGCCCATCCCCAACACTTTTTGTCCCGGCTGTCTCCACTCCATGGCGAACAAGCTCATCGGCGAATGCATAGATGAGCTTGGCCTGAAGGAAAGGACCATTGTCGTCATGCCGGTCGGCTGCTCCACAATGGGGCTTAGATTCTGGGACATGGACATGGTAAGCTGTGCTCACGGCAGGGCCCCCGCCGTCGCCACCGGTATAAAGCGCACCCAGCCCGGGGCCTTTGTCTTCGCCTATCAGGGAGACGGGGACCTGGCCTCCATAGGCCTGGCCGAGATCATGTGCGCCGCCAACCGGGGCGAGCACTTCTCCGTCATCTTCGCAAACAACTCCACCTATGGCATGACCGGCGGCCAGATGGCGCCCACCACCCTTCTGGGCCAGATATCCACCACCACACCCAAGGGCCGCGACGCGGCGGTGGACGGCTACCCCATGGATATGTGCGCCCTTTTGGGAACGCTGAAGGCCCCCTCCTATATCGCCCGCTGCGCCCTGAACAGTCCTGCCAACATCCGCAAGGCCAAGGCCAGCATAAAAAAGGCCTTCCAGAACCAGCTTGACGGAAAGGCATTCAGCTTTGTAGAGCTTATGACCAACTGCCCCACCAACTGGGGCATGGCCCCCCTGGATACGCTCAAGTTCATGGAGGAAAAGACCATCCCCGTGTTCCCCCTGGGCGTTTTCAGAGACGAATAAGGGGAGGTATAGATATGAAAAACGCTATAATATTCTCCGGCTCCGGCGGGCAGGGCGTTATGAGCATGGGCATT
Organism: Candidatus Limivicinus sp.; assembly: GCA_048477415.1. Classification (GTDB taxonomy): domain Bacteria; phylum Bacillota; class Clostridia; order Oscillospirales; family Oscillospiraceae; genus Limivicinus. The sequence continues at coordinate 839 of DBGBEC010000222.1, forward strand.
ATGCTGGCCCAGGCCGCCGTTGAGAGCGGAAGACACGCCATATATATGCCAAGCTACGGCCCGGAGCAGCGGGGCGGCAGCGCCAAATGCACCGTTATCATTGACCGGGACGAGATAATTTCGCCCATGGCGGGCAGCGGCGGCGTCCTCGTGGCAATGAACAACATGGCATACAACAAGTTTATCAATGAGCTTGAGCCCGGCGGGACCCTTATCTATGACAGCGCCATGCTCACAGCTCCCATTGAGCGGGATGATATAAAGACGGTCCCAGTCCCGGCGGTGGATATCGCCCTGGGCCTGGGCTCGGCCAAGGTGGCGAACGTGGTGGTAATCGGCGCGCTTATAGGCATGACCGGCATAATATCCGCCGATGAATTCAAAAAGAGCCTTGATATCAAATTCGCCAGCAAAAGCGAGGCCGTGAGGGCTCTAAACCATGAGGCCCTTAAAAAAGGCATGGAGCTGGCCAAGGCATAAGTTCAGCAAATGCATTTACCGCGGCGCGTACCCCTCCTGTTCCACGCGCCGCGGCTTTTTTATTGAAATGATGGTCGGCGCGGCACAAGCCCGCCGGAGAAAAGACGCCCTTCGGCTTTTCCGGGGCACAAGATAGGAGAATGATATGAAAGAAAAGAAGCTGAGCTACCACTGGGTAATAGTTTTGGCCTGCTTTCTGCTGATGGCGGCCTCGATCGGCATAGTTATCAACTGCTTCAATGTTTTCACAGTGCAGCTTATGAACGAGTTTGGCTGGGACGCGGACCAGATACAGCTCATAGGCACCATCGTAAGTCTCTCCGCCCTCATAGGCGGCGCTCTGGTGGGCAAGATAATGGCGAAGGCCACCATGCGCAGGGCAATGCCGGTATACGCGGTTTTGACGGCGGCGGGCTTTTTCCTCTATTCCTTCTGCCGCAGCCTTACGGCCTTTTATCTGGTCTCTCTTATGGTCGGCATCGGTATGAGCGGCGTATCCCTCATCCCCTGCGGAGCGCTCATAAACAACTGGTTCCAGGAAAAGAAGGGTCTTGCCACGGGTATCGCCTTTACAGGCAGCGTGGCAGGCGGCATGATACTTGTGCAGGTGACGCAGGCCGTGGTCGACGCCTCCGGCTGGCGCACGGGCTATACTGTCCTGGGCGTCATCGCGGCGGTTATACTCATCCCCACCTCCCTGTTCCTGGTAAGGGAAAATCCCAGGGACAAGGGGCTCTCTCCCCTCGGGGCCACCGGGGACAGCGCGGCCGCAGCCGCGGCAGTGACCGGTATATCCGCCGGGAAATACCTCAAGACCCCATCATTCTGGCTTATGGCGATAAGCATGTTTATAATCGGCTTTATAAACATGGGCATCCAGAACAATTTCCACTTCTACATGAACAAGGAACTGGGCCAGACAGAGGAGCTGGCAACGAATCTCTTCTCCCTGGTCATGGGGATACAGATAATCGGCAAAATAATCCTTGGCGCGGTGTTCGATAAAAAAGGAGTAAAGGCCGGGGCAATATACTGCACGGTACTCTTCCTCCTGGCCGGCGTCACCGCCATATACAGCGGGACTCTCGCTGTGGCCATTGCCTTCGGCGCGTTCTTCGGCCTGGTCTGCTCCATGACCACGGTAACTCCCCCTTATATAACCATGCTGGTGGTGGGGCGGAAATATTACTCCGTCATATATGGCCTGCTCAGCCTGTTTTACGGTGTGGGCGTGGCTGTTGGGCCGGTCGTGGCGGCCAAGGTCTATCAGAGCTCCGGCTCTTATGTCCCGGCATGGATAGCCTTTATGGTCCTGTCCGTCATCCTCGTTGTCACCACTATCGCGGGCGTGAACAAAGGCAGGGGCTACAGCCAGGCCACCGATTAAGCACATATCTTCACTCCGTATCCCGTCCGGCAGGATATATCCGCCGGGCGGGA
>DBGBEC010000223.1:0-13017 GCA_048477415.1 Candidatus Limivicinus sp.
ATCACCACCCCGGGCGAGACCCCCCTGCCATTCAGGGCCAGCCATGCCCCCAGCAGGAAAACGCCCATCTGGGATATCTCTCCGCCCAGGCTTGAAAGGGCCTGCACCACGATGGAAGCCTTCTGGCGGCGGCATTTGGCGTTTTTGCTCTGGTCAATGGCCGCTTCAAACACCTTGCGGATATCCTTCTCCGCCCGGAAGGCCTTTATAACGGAAAAGCCCGCTATGCTCTCCTGAAGAACGGCCATGTACGCCCGGTTTTTCTCCGCGCTCTCCTCCTCGGCCCTGGCCACCCGGTTTCCGGCCAGAAGTGCGCCAAGAAGGGGAAGCAGGCTCAAAACAGCGGAAAACAGGGTGAGCAGCGGCGAGTAATACAGCATAAGGGCCAGAGCCCCGACAAAGAGCGCGGCCTGGGTCACGATGGCAAGGATATTGCCCACATAGCCGCTCTCAACGCTGCTTGCGTCGTTGCTAAGGGCGGAGATATACATGGAGCTGTTCTCCGAGGAAAAGGCAGAGATGTTCTTTTCTATCAGCCTTGAGAAAATGTAGCTTTTATACTGGGCGGCGGCCCGCGATACAAAATATGGTATGGAGCAATAGGCCAGAACAAACACCAGCGCTACCAGCAGGATAAAGGCCCCGGACAGCAGCGCGAGCGTCTCCAGGCTGAAGCCCGTATCCATTCCGGCGGCCAGATCGATGATGGGCTGCATGAGCCACGACAGGAAAAGATTCGCCGCCGTTAGCAAAAAGGTCTGGATCAGGGCCAGGGCAAAATACCCGCCGTTTCCACGGAAAAGCTCACGCTTCAGAGCCTTCATACAGGCTTTTTTTCGTTCATCCATTTTCTGCCTCCTCCCAGAGGGCGATAAGCTCCCTCTCTCCGGGCTGTGAATATACCGCCTCCCGCAGCGCGGCCAAGGCCCCGCCGCCCATGCCGTCAAAGACTGCGCTGCCCTCAAGCCCCCGGCAAAAGCGCAGCCCGTCAAGGCTGTAACAGGGCTCCCGGTCAAAGCCCCGCGCCAGGCCGGCGGCCTCGCGCAGAAGGGCGCGGGCCTTTTCACGCTCGCCGAGCTTCAGCGCCGCCCGGGCGGCCTCCGGCAGAAAGCGGGTCTTCAGCTTGTCGGTATAGGCCGGGGCCTCCTCCCGCTTGAGCGAGTCGAGAAAGCCGCAGAGCCAGAGAACGTCATCGTACAGCTCCCGGTAGTCCCCCCGATTTTCATACAGGTTAAAATAGCCCTGGGCCGCGTAAATAAGCTGCTGCATGCTCAAGGCAAAGCCGGAAGAGAGATAGGGGAGGGCCTCCTCCCGCTTCAGAACTCCCGCCATGTAATAGCCGATCAGGGCGTTGTGAATGCCGCCGGGGTCGTGCTCCTTCAAAAGCTCTATGCCCCTCTCCGTCTCGCCCAGCTCCAGGTAGCAATTTGCCATGTGCCCCCGTATCGTAAACTCGTCCAGCTCCGGGTCAGTGTTCTGGGGAAGAAGGATCAGCGCCTGCTCAAAAAGGCGCAGCGCCTTTTCAAATGCCCCCATGTCCCGCTGCTCTATGCCCTTCAGACGGTAGACAAGGGCGCATTTATATATCACACGAAAGTCATTCGGGTATTTTTTCATGGCCCTCTCCGCCAGGGCGCAGGCAGAGGCCAGGTCCTTTTTCTTGTAAAAATGCTCCATCTCCTCCGCCAGCTCTCCAGGGGAGCCGCCCTTGCTCTCATAGCCGAACAAAAGGTCGAGAGACAGCTCAAACAGGTCCGCCAGGGCCAGGATATAGTCTATATCCGGTACAGAGGCGCCCTTTTCCCATTTGTGTACCGCCCCCGCGGTCACGCCCAAAAGCTCCGCCAGCCTCTCCTGGGTCATGCCCCGGCTTTTTCGCAGCGCGCGTATATTTTCTCCTAATTTATGCGTCATAAGCTTTGCCCCGGCCTTTCATCTTTGTGCTGCCCAGTATAACAGATTTTATGGCCGATTTGAAGACACCAACTGTATAAACAGTGAAAAAAAAAAACGACTGCCAGTAAAAAACCACAGCTTTATAAAAGCCGTGGTTTTTTACTGGGGACGTTTATCAGCTTTCAAAGACTACCTCGGCCTCTTCGCTGTAGAACATGGTCAGATATTCTTCAAGTGTGATATTCAGCTGCATTATCTGCTCAGCCGCCTCGATACCAACATAGCGGTAGTGCCAGGGCTCATAGATTATGCCGGTCACATCCGTGCCGTCCTTGGGGTAGCGGAGGATAAAGCCATATTTCCAGCAGTTCTCCGTCAGCCATTTCTGGGTCTCTGTGTCGGCCTGGCTCTCATCCAGGTTCTGGTAGTTGAGGTCCACGATGTCGAAGGCCAGGCCCAGCTCATGCTCGCTGCTGCCCGGACGGGCGACCTCTGCCGCCGCTGTCTGGGGAGCCTCCTCCGGGCTGACGCCGCTGTCGATGACCCGCTGCACCTTGTTGTCGAAAAGCTGCTGCTGGGTCTCCCGGCTGCGGTAGGCGGAGCATATGTACGGGGAATAGCCCGCGGCCCGGCAGTCTGAAAGCATTTGCTCCAGGGCCTCCGCGCAGCGGACGTCGGCCTGCTTCCCGTCGCCTATGTCGGTGAGCTTGGGCTTGAACTCGGAGCTGTCTATCTCGTTCCAGGGGTTCACAAGGACCAAAAGCTCGGTGCCCTGTCTCTTGTCCGTCCAGTTGAACACTCTCACCACCAGCACCGTCAAAACCGCGGCGCAGAGCAGCGTAAGAAGTATTTTTATAAGCACTCCGCTCCGCTTCTTCGCGGACACAGAGTAAAAACCAGCATTGCATGCCTGCATTGCATCGCCCTCTTTTCCTTGTCCCTTGATGATAGACTCATCATATACCATGACTGTATACTTATTGACAATTTTTTGTATAGTTTTTGTATATTTTGTCCCCGGCTGGAATTTTTTAAGAAAGCGCCGGAACGCTCAGTAGAAGTTTATCGACCAGCCGTCAAACCGGAGCGTGACGGGCAGATCCATGACCCGGGCGCCATTGTGTATAAAGCTCAGATAAAAGGTGCTCATGTACAGGCTGTCGCTTTCAGAGACGTCCTGGGAGATGATATCCGTGCTGTTGAGATCATACAGCGCCTCCAGATTATCCGCGATGAGCGGCATTGCCGTCGTGGCGGGGGGCTGGGACGGGACCTCGCTAAGCCCGTCGATACTGCTGTTGCTATAGCTCACGCCCAGGATAAGCCCGGTGGCGTCATCCACGGCGTATTCCAGGTACTGATAGCTCTCAGCCTGAGAGCGGGAGAAAAACACCATCCATATCAGGTCCACGCTCATTTCCGGAGCGCTGCTGACCACCAGGATCGGCTCTGCCGAGACCAGGTCCTCCGGACCTATCTGCCCGAGATCAAGCTCAGTCCCGGCCACGATGGAGCGCACATCCTCCAGCAGGGCCGCCACGGCCGCCCTGTCCATTATGCGCCCGGAGTCCAGGATAATGGTGTCGGCGGAGTGGCTGAACATAAGCTGATGAAAGGAGCTGAGCTTTGCCAGCTTCATGTCGTCGCTGCTGAGACTCAGAGCGCCCGGACCCAGGTCAACGCTCTCCTCCGTGCCGTCTATACGTCGGCTCTGGAGCGCTGAAAAAATGCTCGGCAGGAATATCCCCAGGGCAAGAGCGCCGGACAGCAGCAAAAGGAGGCCGAGATAATGGGCCGTCCGTGTTTTTGCTCGCCTCATACGGCCCCTCCCCTCAGTTCAAGGGTGACGCAGGTGCCGTTGCCCACCCTGCTTTCAAACTTCATGCTGCCCTTGTGAAGAGCCACGATCTCGCTGCACAGGGCCAGGCCCAGGCCAACGCCGCCCTGTGCCCTTGAACGGGATTTGTCTATCCTGTAAAAGGCCTCGGTTATGTGGTCTATCTCCTCCTGGGGCATGCCCCGCCCCGTGTCCAGCACCCGGATAAGGCAGCCGTCAGGCAGCATCTGCGAGACGATATAGATATTGCCACCCTTGTCCATGGCCTTTCTGGCGTTGTCCAGAATGTTTACAAGCAGCGACTTGACCAGATCGGGCTCAAGCAGGCACTCCCCATCCTGGCAGCGGCATTGCAGCACTATGCCCTGCTCGGCGTAGACCCGCTCCAGGTGGCGCACCATTCCGCCCACTATCTGGGCGGGCCTGGCGGGCACGAGCTCCACCTCCCGGCGCTTCACCACCAGAATGTCCAGCAGCTTCAGCGACAGGCTCTCCAGACGCTTGGCCTCGGAAAAGATATAGTTTGCCGCGTCCATCTGCTCCTCCTCGGTGAGAAGCTGGGCCCGTATAAGCTCGGCATAGCCGATTATGGAGGTCATGGGATTTTTCATCTCGTGGGCAAAGTTGCCCATGAAGCTCTCCTGCCTGGCGGCAGCGGCCCTCAGCTCTTCTATGTTGTTTTCTATCTTTCCGGCCATGGTGTTGAAGTCCCGGGTGAGAAGGCCAAGCTCGTCCCGGGCCATTATCTTGGCCCTGTAGGAGAGATCCCCGGCGGCAAAGCGCTTCGAGGCCATGGAGAGCGAGGTTAGGGGCCTTGTGAGCCAGTAGGCCAGGCCCCAGCAGGCCAGGGCCCCCAGCGCGGAGATTATAAGGAAGACCTGCCTGTATATCCTTATCTGCTCTGTGCGCTGCTGATATATAAAGCTTATGTCATAGCACTGGTCCAGGCGAAGCTGCTCCTTCGGGGTGGAGAGCAGGGCGCTTATGCGGATGTGGTTTCCTCCGCTCATGTCCCGGACCAGGCTTATCGCCCCCTGTCCCTCCTCAGTCGGCAGGGGACTGGACAGATCTATCATTTTGGGATTGCTCTCATAGAGGGTGCTGTCCTCGTCCCCCAGCCGTATGGCGGAGAGACCGTTGAGCCCCTGTGAGCTTATCCTGGCAAGGGCCTCGGAGAGATTGGAGTGGTCGGGGGTCTGGCTGACCTCGTCCACGATGCGCAGTGTGTTCAGCGTCATCCTGTATGTGCTTATGGCCGACTCCTTTTCCCGCTGAAAGCTGCCGGAGAAATTAAGCGTTATAAGAAGGCTGCCGCCTATGCCAAAGGCCAGCGCCAGCAGCCACACCATGCATATGCTTATCTTCAGCCTGAATCTCACTTATCCACTCTCCCAGACCCGAGGGCACGATCTATATCTCCAGCCGATAGCCCACCCGGTTTACTGTGCGCAGGGTGTCTTCCCAGCCGATCTTCTTGCGAAGGCGCTGTATATGCAGATCCACCACCCGGCTGCCCACCGGGTATTCTCCGCCCCAGACCCGCTCATAAATGGTCTCTCTGTACAGCGCCGCCCCAGGGTTCTGGACGAAGAGCAGCATAAGGTCCCATTCCTTTTTGGTGAGCTCGATCGTCTCGCCGCCCCGTTTCACCTGGACAGAGCGAAGATCGATGCTGAGTTCACCCACGCGGATCACATCCTCCGTCTTTTGATACCGCCGCAGCACGACCTCCACCCGGGCCAGCAGCTCCATCACCTCAAAGGGCTTTATTATGTAGTCCTCCGCACCCATACGAAGACCCTTGACCCTGTCGTCAAGGGAATTTTTAGCGGTTATGAAAATGACCGGGGTGCCGGTGGGCTGTATGTACTCCATCAATTCATAGCCGTTTACGGCGGGGAGCATAACATCCAGCAGCACCAGGTCAAAATTTTCTCTTTCAAGGATATTGGCCGCCTCGCCGCCGTCATAGGCGCAGCTACAACTATAGCCCGCCTTGCTTAGGCTCAGCCTTATCAAATCGGATATGGGCTTTTCGTCCTCCACTATAAGAACACGAATCAAGCAAGATCCCTCCTAATTCCTCCCGCGCTCTCAAAAATCGGCCAAGGGCGCGGTGCCGCCATTCTCACGATTTATGATTATACACCATAATTGTATCTTTTTTGTATACTTGGGGGAAATTTAAGGAGGAAGTATCTGGATTTAATAAAAATTAAGAATTGTTCAGCGGCCCCGGCGAAGCTGGAGATACTCTTCAAGGGTAACATCCAGGGTATATATCTCCTCGGCAAACTCCTTGCCCACATAGCGGTAGTGCCAGGGCTCGTATATGATTCCGGTTATATCGGTGCTGCCGTTGGGGTAGCGGAGGATAAAGCCGTAGCGCCAGGAGTTTTCCATGAGCCACTGCTGGGTGGAGGTGTTCTCCTGGCCCGCGTCCAGGTTCGTGTAGTATTCGTCGATTATATCCACGGCCAGGCCCAGCTGGTGCTCGCTCGTGTCGGGTATGGCCACAGAGCGGGCGGCGATGGCCGGGGCCTCCGACGGGTCCGTGCCGGCGAGGACGAGCCGCAGCACCTTGTTGTTATACAGCTCCTGCTGCATCTGGCGGCTGCGGTAGGATGAGCATATGTATGGGGAGTTTCCCGCAGCGGCGCAGTCCTCCATCATCTGAAGCAGCTCCTGGGCGCAGCGGCTGTCTACCATCTGCTCGTCGCCTATGTCGCTCAGCTCCGGCGCGTAGCCCTCCGGGATCGGATTCCAGGGGTTTACAAGGAGGAGGATATCAAGCCTGTCCAGCTCCTCTTCCTTTTTTAGCTTATAGTCCAGCGCCTCCAGCCGGGCCTGAGCCAGCTCATCCCGGCGGAGCTGTATGGAGCTTAGCTGTTCTTCCGCCTTTGAGACCGTGAGCGTGGCCAGCTCTTCTGCCAGAAGGCGGCTGTCAAGGTCTGCCCTGAAGGCCAGATAAAGCTGGATCCCAAGTCCCGCCACAAGAGCCCCGACCACAAGGAGCGCTATCCATAATTTGCTTTTCCGCTTAAGCTCCATTTAAGCCCTCCCCTTAGCTGGGAATGACTCCCAGGTGTTCAAGAAGTATTTTAAGGCCGATAAGTATAAGTATTATTCCGCCCGCGCGCTCAGCCCCGGCCTTGAGCCTTGAGCCGAAGGCGTGGCCCACAAATATACCCGCCCCGGAGAGCAGGAAGGTGATGAGCCCGATAAGCCCCGCCGCCGGGAGTATCTCCACCTGGAGAAAGGCGAAGCTAATACCCACCGCCAGGGCGTCTATACTTGTGGCAACTGCCATCAGCAGCATTGTTTTGACGCCGAAGTCGTCGTTAAGTTCCTCTGATTTTGAAAATGATTCTTTTATCATGTTCCCGCCTATAATGCCCAGCAGCAGAAAGGCGATCCAGTGGTCAACGCTGGTTATAAGGTGTTCAAATTTATAGCCCAGGAGCCAGCCGATCACCGGCATCAGAAACTGAAAGCCCCCAAAATAAAGCCCCGCCAGCACGCCATGGCGCAGGCCAGGCCTCTTCACGCCAAGACCCTTGCACACCGACACTGCGAAAGCGTCCATGCTCAGGCCCAAGGCCACAAGCAGCAGCTCAGTAAATCCCATGAAGTAAATTTCCCCCATCTTTGCCCTGTGTTATTTTGTTATAGATCTTTCTGAATGAAAGCTGATCCAAGCAGACTGTACATCATGTTTACAAAAAAGTCAAGAAAAGCGCCTTGTATTAAGTCGACAAAGAGGTTAATATATTATAAAGAAGAGCCGCGTCCTTGCCGCCCGCGCGGAGACAGATGAGGGCGTGTTTTGCAGTTTTGCTTCGCTGAACGGCAAAAATAATATAAAGGAAAGACGAAAAATGCGTGAGATATGTGATTTTCTGAAGAAAGCCGGCACATACTATCTGGCCACCTGCGAAAACGGCCAGCCCAGGGTCCGCCCCTTCGGCACGGCGAATCTGTTTGAAGATAAGCTGTATATCCAGACGGGGAAGGCCAAGGCCGTATCCAGGCAGCTCCACGCCTGCCCCAAGCTGGAGCTCTGCGCCATGTACGAGGGGCGCTGGCTCCGGGTAGAGGCCACCGCCGTGGAGGACGACCGGCGCGAAGCCCGCGAGAGCATGCTCTCCGCCTACCCCGAGCTCAAAGCTCTATACTCCCCGGACGACGGCAACAGCGAGGTCTGGTATCTGCGCAATATCACCGCCACCCTTTACTCCTTCACCGAGCCCCCCAAAATATATAAGCCCTGAGCCCCAGGCGAAAAAGGCCCCCTTTGCGTAAGGGAGCCTTTTTCGTTCTGTATATCTATTAAATGTGACGGATGAAGCTTGTCAAAAAACTATAGGTCAGAGCGAGAGAATAGGCAAAGCGGGGGAGCACGAGGGGGCCGCAGGCCCCTTGCTCGCCTTGCCGCAAATAACCGCCGGCAAACGCCTGAGCTATCGTTACCAATGCCAAATCAAAGCCCAGCAAAGCGGGTTTGATTTGGAGAAGGAAGAGAAAGCCTACGGATATGGAGCTTGGGGCAACGCCGCAAGCGGAATGCAGTGGCTTCATCTGACGCTGTCTACATGGTCATGAGCTGGATGATGGTCCTGTCCGTTTCCCGCATTCCGTCCCGGCCGAGGACGCCAATGTTTTTTATGGTGTTTTCCACGCCCTTCAGGACTATGCCGTCCCCGTGGTAAAACTGCTGCCCGGCGTCGTACATCTCCATGGCCAGAAGACCCGCGTCAACAGCCACGGCGATCTTCGCGGCGCAGCTCGGCTTTGCTCCATCACAGACCATGCCGGAGGAAATGGCCAGGGCGTTGACGATAACGTGGGAAATACTGTCCAGATCCCCGCCCTTGAGATAGGACACTGCGGCTCCGGCGGCGGCCGCGGCGCTTACCGCTCCGCAGTAGGCCGAGAGCCTGCCTATGCCGGCCTTAAGGTGGACCGCGGTGAGGTTTGACACGGCCAGGGCCCGAAAAAGCCTGTCCTCGCTGCTGCCCAGCTCCAGGGCGTATTCCACCACCGGCACGCAGACGGTTATGCCCTGGTTGCCGCTGCCGGAGTTTATGATGACGGGCTTCTCGCAGCCGCCCATCCGGGCGTCGGAGGCGGCGGCCGCCTTTGCCCGGGCCGTGGTGTGCACATCGTCCCCCTGGCTGAGAAGCACCTTGCCTATATTCGCCCCGTAATTCCCCTCAAGACCCTCCTGGGCAATGGCGCAGTTGCATATTATCTGCCGGGCGAAAAGCTCTCTCACGTCTTCAATGTCCAGGCTCTGGGCAAAGTCGTATATACCCTCCACGCTGAGGAGGCCATAGTCAAGGCCGCTCTCCGCCGCCGGATTTTCCGGCTGGGCGCTGAAAAGGATCTCGCCGTTTTTTTCTATGCGGGCAATACCGGTGTGGTGGTTGATGAGCCTTACGGCGGCCTCATCCTCGCCGGTGAAAAGCCGGACCGTAACATCCAGCACAAGCTCTGACCCGGCGGGGCTGACCCTTATGGGAACCTCCGCGAGAAAGGCGCTGAGCCGCTCCTTCTCTTCATCGCTGACGGAGGCGATGACCTCCAGCCCCATGTCCGCGTCCCCGGCCACTATACCCACAGCGGCAGCGGCCTCCACGCCCCGCCTGCCGCCAGTGTTCGGCACGATCACGCTCTTCACGTTTTTTATAATGTTTCCGCTGGCCTCGATCTCCACCCGCTCCGGCAGACGGCCCAGCGTCTTCCGGGCGATCGCCGCGCAGTAGGCCACAACTATGGGCTCTGTACAGCCCATGGCGGGGATAAGCTCTTTTTTAAGTATCTCCAGATAACTTTGATACCGGGAAGAGTTTTTTTCCATTGTACGCCTCCTTTGTTTTATATGCATTTTCCGTTTGCCCCCGGACATAGCCAAGCAGGGGGGACACATACCCTATAAACATTTTAACATGAACAATACAGGCAATACAATACATTAAACAGAGTTTTTTCCGGGTTTTCAGCGTTTTTTCTTGTTAAAAAATTACCGTTTGCTGTTCCGCGACCTGCGGGCCAGGGCAGGGGCGGTGTGTATGGCGGAGCAGGGGTCCCGGCGGACCGTTCCGCCTTGTCCGCCGGGGGGTATATTTGCCCCTTTGTCCTCATAGGATGGACCAAAAGGAGTGATAGGCTTGATCGATATCAGAAAATTCATTCAGAAGCACAGCAAACTGTTTTCCGGGCTGGGCCTTGTGCTTGCGGTGGCGCTTATTTTCTGGACGGTAAACAACCCGGCGATAGTGGGCGCCTCTGCCACGGAGCGGCAGCTCCCGGTGTACTGGGTCCAGCGGGACGACAAGGTGGTGGCACTTTCCTTTGACGCGGCCTGGGGCAACGAGGATACACAGCAGCTCATCGATATCCTGGCAAAGTATAAGATAAGCAGCACATTTTTTGTGGTGGGGGACTGGGTGGATAAATATCCGGAGTCTGTAAAGGCCCTGTCAGACGCGGGCCACGAGATAATGAACCATTCCTCGGATCATGCCCATTTTTCAAAGCTGTCTGAGGATGAGATCGTGGCGGATATAAGCGCCTGCAACGAGAAGATAGCCGCCGTGACCGGCGTCAGCCCCACGCTCTTTCGCTGTCCCTACGGTGAATATGACGATCATGTTATAAAGGCCGTGAACAGCATGGGAATGACGGCCGTCCAATGGAACATAGACAGCCTGGACTGGAAAGGCCTGTCAGCTCAGGACATACAAAAGCGGGTGATGAATGGGATGGAGCCGGGCAGCATCGTACTCTTCCACAACGCTGCGGAAAACACCCCCGAGGCCCTGCCCGGCATAATCGAGGCTCTGATAGCCGATGGCTACAGTATAGTCCCCATCTCCCAGATACTGCTGAGCGGAGACTACAGCATCGACAACACCGGCCGCCAATGCCCCAAATAAGCCAGATGTATAAGGCGCAAGGTCACGCAGACCTTGCGCCTTGAGACTGTCAAAAAACTATAGGTCAGAGCGAGACAATTGCCAAGCGGGGGAGCACGAGGGGGCCGCAGGCCCGCCTCGTATTCCAATAACCTCCAGCAATAAGCCTGATCTATCAGGCGTTTGCCGAGCGTAGCGAGATTTTTTGTGATATAACGCTTTCACAAAAAATGTGGCGGCTGAAGCTTGACGAAAAAGGCCATCGGCCTTTTTTGACAAGCTGAAGGCGCAAGGTCACGCAGACCTTGCGCCTTATACATATTAGGGCCAGTTGATCGCCGCGGACTTTTTCAGCACTATGCCGTCTTCCCGGGCGGTGAAGCAGAAAAGATATTCGTCCTCCCGCTGGTAAAGGCTTCTGCGGCACTGTTCTTCTCCGGCGTTCCGGCTGAAGCTCTCCAGAACGATATATTCCGTATCCTCTCCGGGGCTGAGGCTTTCGGGCAGCTCATCCGGGCTGTATTCCGAGGCTGAGACGAGAGTGTTCTCCCCGCTGTATTCCAGAATACGGACCTTTACCGGCTCGGCCACATATTCTATGCTTATGTCTATCTCGCAGCTCCAGCCCTGGCTGTTGCCGGAGCTGTCCTTCAGGCTCCATTCCTCCTTCAGATTCGTGCTGTGGGAGGTTCCGGGCCCTATATCCCCGCCCATGCTCGTCCCGTTCCCGGAAATGGCATAGACCTCGCCGGAAGGGCTCTGATATATTGGGTTTATAAAGAAAAGGTCCCGGCCGCCCTCGGCCAGGGTATATATCGTCCCCTCTATCTTCAGCCCCTCGCCCTCGTCCGTGTATGACACATGTACAGACGCGTCAGATAGCTCCCCGGAGCTCTCGCTGGAACTGTATTCGCCCGCCTCATCCTCGTAGTTTGCCATAAAGAACCAGCAGCCTTCTACCCCATCGAAGACGTGGCCCGGCTGCCTTTCGCCGTCCTCCGTACCAGTCTCAGGCCGGGAGGCGTACAGCCTTCCTCCGTATTTTGCCGTGTCCTCCGGGCTCAGCTCCCCGCCGGAGAGGATATCCTCCGCGTTGTCGCTGAAGTAGCTGTCGAAGTCGAAGAGGTCCAGGTGTTCATAGCTTATAAGCACGCCGATGAGCCTGTCACGCCCCTGCTCAGCCTCCTGCTCCGCCTCCCCGCCCAGGGAGATGACACCCGCAAAGCCCAGGGCGAACAGCCCCAAGATCAGAGCGGCGTATATTAAAAGCGCCGGCTTAGTTTTCATTTTCCCCCTCCAGTTTACCGTCGAATTTCAAAATGTCGCCCACGTCGCATTCAAGGTGATAGCAAATGCGGTTTATGGTGGAAAAGCGCACGCCCTTGGCCTTGCCGCTGCGGAGGATGGACAGGTTTGCCTCCGTTATGCCGACCTTGGCGCAGAGCTCCTTTGAGGTCAGGCCCCTTCGGCGCAGGACCTCGTCAAGGTGGATGCTTATACCCATGACAGCTCACCTATATAAACAGCTCGTTGTCATCACGAAGCTGCCTGTTCTCCTCAATGAGCCTGGTGAGCAGCAGCACAGCCAGGACGAATACAAGGCTTAAAAACGGGAGCTCTACCCTGAAGGAAAGGGAACTGAGCTCCTTGGCCAGGGCAAGCTGGAAAAGGTTCAGCAGCACCGGAAGCGCCGCGCTTATCCCCAGCGAGACGCAGCACAGAGCCGAGAGCCGCCGGGCCCTTTTCGCCGCCTCCGCCCGCTGCCCCGCTAAAAGGCTGTCGAGCAGCTTCATGGCCCGGACTGTGACCGCCGCGTCCAGCCCATAGGGCAGGGCGGAGCTCACATATCCCAGGCACAGGGCCAGCCTGGCCGTGCCGGTCTCTGCCTCGGCCCAGGCGGAGACCGGCTCAAAAGCGCTCAGGGCGGCAAGCCCCGTGAAAAAGCAGCAGAGCAGCCATAGCATCCGCCTCTGATAGATAAGGAGCCTTTCCTTGTCGCCTCCGCGAAAAAGCTCCAACAGACGAAGGACCCCGAACAAGATCAGCAGCGACCAGATAACGCCGCCCCAAACAGCCTTTATAAAGCTGTCCCAGCCCAGCTCAGCCCCGGAAAGGTCAAAGGGTGCCTCCATGGGCCCGGCCAGCTTCCACAGGGCGATAAACAGCATGAGGCTTGTGATACTGAGCAGGACTTTTTCGGCCAGAGCCGCCGGGCCCCGCCCAAGCCCTGTCAGAAACAGCAGCGGCAAAAGGGAGAGGGCGCCCCACAGCGCCAGAGCCGCGCCGCGCCCCAGCGCCCCCAGCCCCGAAAGCCAGCCAAGGACCCGGCCTATCTGCTCGAACGGGAAGGCGACGGCGGGGCCGATA
>DBGBEC010000224.1:0-19304 GCA_048477415.1 Candidatus Limivicinus sp.
AATCTTCCTCGCGGTGATGTTGTTCCTGACCTTCTTTTCCAACACCATAATGAACCGCAGCCTTCCGGAGACTGCCACCCAGATGGTGACTGACGGCTCCATCGTGGCCCAGGTCCGGGGCACCGGCACCGTCACCGCCAACGGCAGCCACCAGGTGAAGGCGGAAGAGACCCGGGAGATCAGGGCCGTCATGATAAAGGCTGGCCAGGAGATAAGCGCGGGGGACGTCCTGTTCATCCTGGGCGAGGGCGACAGCGAGGAGCTGGAGGCCGCCCAGGATCAGCTCCGCCAGCTTCAGATAAGCTATCAGAAGACCGCCCTGAACATGCCCACCTTCGACTATTCTTCCGACGAGAGGAAGATCGCCTCCGCCAAGACCGCCATGGACGAGGCCCAGGCGAAGATGAACAGCGCCATGGGTCCCGGAGGGGACATAGAGGCCGCCAGGGCGGAGCTCGCGAAAGCGGAGGAGACCCTGCGCCAGGCGGAGGCGGCCTTTGAGAACCGCCGCCAGGCCGCGGTGGACAGGGTGAACAAGGCCCAGGCGGAGCTGGACAGGCTGCTGGGCGAACTTCAGACGATGTCTCTGAGCGCCTCGGCAGATTTTCCCGAGCCCCAGGCCCAGACAACGGCCCAGCCTCAGACGACGGAGCAGCCCCAGACAACGGCCCAGCCCCAGCCGACCGAGAGCCCGGTGGAGACCCCTGACGTCACAGACCCGCCCAAAAGCGAGATAGATCTTGCCCGGGAGGAGCTTGCCGCCGCCCAGGCAGAGCTTGAAAAGCTGAACAACACCGCCGACCCCCTGGTGGAGGCGGCAAAATCAATAAGGGACCAGCGCCAGCAGGAGCTGGACAACCTGCTCTACGGCAACACGGCCTATCAGGAGGCCAAGGCCGCCTATACCGCCGCCGCCGAGAACTACTACAGCCTGAGCGAGGCCCTGGCCGAGAAGAAAGAGGCCGACAACAAGAGCCAGCAGCTCGCCGCCATCGACCTGGCGGACATCGCCACCCAGATGCAGAAGTATAAGGACAAGATAAAGGACCTCTCCGGCGGCGAGGAGAACCAGATAACCGCCAATGTGTCCGGCACCATACAGACCGTGGACTGCACTGCCGGCGACACCAAGGCCAAGGACGAGGTACTCTGCACCATCGAGGTGCCCGACATGGGCTACAGCCTCAGCTTCTCCGTAACGAACGACCAGGCCAGAAAGCTCCGCCCCGGCGATACCGCCACCGTGAGCAACTACTACTGGGGCCGGGAGATACTGGCCACCCTCAGCACCATAAGCGTAGACCCGAAAAATCCCCAGAACAACAAGCTTTTGAACTTTGACCTGGAGGGCGATGTGACCGCCGGGGCCGAGCTCACCATCTCCGTGGGCCAGAAGAGCGCCGGATACGACATCATCGTGCCCAACAGCTCCATCCGCAGCGACACCAACGGCAGCTTCGTGCTGAAGATAGAGGCCAAGAGCTCCCCCCTGGGCAACCGCTATATCGCCCGCCGGGTGGATGTGGAGGTCCTGGCCAGCGACGATAAAAACTCCGCTGTCACCGGGGACCTGAGCTATGGCGACTATGTTATCACCACCAGCAATCTCCCTGTGAAAAACGGCGACATGGTGAAAATGCCAGACACCTGATATGAAGAAAATACTTTCAACCAGGAAAAAAAGAATAAGCTTTGCCATCCTCAACGGGGCCCTTGCCCTTTTGAGCCTGGCCTTCCTCCTGGCGAGCCTTGTCCTGGCCGGCCTTCTTAACAGCCAGCAGGAGGCCCAGCGCTGGAAAGGGGAGAGCGAGCAGGACTTCAGCCAGATATCCTGCTTCATCCCCGTGGACGAGAAGATAAGCCTTGACCAGGTCTATGCCTTCCGGACGGAGATGATGAAGAAATTCACCGAAGCCTCCCTGAATACCACGGAGGAGACCCTCTTTGTAGACGCCTGGAGCACCACCGGAAAGCTCACCGCCTCCACGAGCCTGGGCAAGGGCGAGGCCTCTGTCATCGCCGTGGGCGGCCGCTTCTTCGACTTCCACCCCATACAGCTTCTGAACGGAAACTATATCGCCGAGGGCGACCTTATGCAGGACCGGGTGCTCCTGGACGAGGAACTGGCCTGGCTCCTCTTTGGCGGTACGGAGCTACAGGGCCTTGAACTGAGGATAAACGGGGTGCCTTTCGTAGTGGCCGGGGTCATAGAGCGGGAGCAGGATTTCGCGAGCCGCAAGGCCTATACCGCGGGCATGGGCCTGTACATGTCCTACGACGCCTATGCCCAGCTTGTGGAAGGGGCCGGCATAAACTGCTATGAGGTCGTCATGGCCGAACCGGTTGAGGGCTTCGCCATGAGCGTGGCCAAGGAGAGCTTCCCCATAGGCCAGGGCGAGATATTGGAGAACACGGGCCGATACTCCTTCGGCCGCATGCTTGGCCTTGTGAAACAGTTCGGCTCCCGCTCCATGCAGACCCTGGGCGTGGTCTACCCCTATTGGGAAAACGCCGCCCGCTGTGTGGAGGACTGGTGCGCCCTCTGCTGCTTCTTCTGCCTTATCTGCGCCGTCCTGCCCGTCCTTAGCCTGAGCGTCCTGGTCATCCGCTATATCCGCC
Source organism: Candidatus Limivicinus sp. (assembly GCA_048477415.1). Classification (GTDB taxonomy): domain Bacteria; phylum Bacillota; class Clostridia; order Oscillospirales; family Oscillospiraceae; genus Limivicinus. The sequence goes on from DBGBEC010000224.1 coordinate 2,620, forward strand.
GGGGCAAGGACCGCCTGGAGGAGGAGCTCATCCCCAAGCTGAAGGACAACACCCAGGAGGCCATAAGAGTCCGCCAGCGCCGGGCCTGGGAGAAAAAGCGCGGCCTCCACGAACCTAAACAGGAAAAATAGACGCAGCGGGCCAAAGGCCGCCGATGAAGATATCATGAAAACGCCGGAGAGCTGGAAGAAATTTCCAGTCCTCCGGCGCGGTGCGTATAAAGCGCAGTTATTATGGCGGGGGGAGAAAAAACAAGGGCCCTGTCATCAAAATGACAGGCTTGTTACAAACTTGTCTTGAGAAAAGGGCTTTTTTCCCCCAAAGCTTATAGACATTTTGTGACTTAATGTGTTACAATTTGAAAAGAAAATTATCGTGGGATGACCACGGTGAAATTTATGAGGTGAAGCTTATGTCCCATACGTTCAAAGGAGGCGTACACCCCAATTACATGAAGGCGCCGGAGATCCCGGCGACCGTAATTGCCCCGCCTCCACAGGTCATCATCCCCATGGCACAGCATATAGGAGCGCCCTGCAAGCCGCTGGTCAGCGTGGGCGACTATGTGAAAATGGGCCAGAAGATAGGCGAGAATCCCGCCCCTGTGTCCGCCCCGGTCCACGCTTCCGTCTCCGGAAAGGTCGTGGCGATAGAGCCCCGGCCCCATCCTCTGGGCGACATGATAATGTCCATAGTCATCGAGAACGACTATCAGGATACGCCCTGCCAGGATATGGCCCCCCTTACTGAAGAGCAGCTTAAAGAGCCCGACGCCATCCTTGACCGTATACGCGAGGCAGGCGTCGTTGGCATGGGCGGGGCCATGTTCCCCACTGCCTTCAAGATCCGCGGCGGTATCGGCAAGGTGGATAAGCTCATTATAAACGGAGCTGAGTGCGAGCCCTATCTCAACGGCGACCATTTGACCATGCTCAACTACCCCGAGCAGCTTCTCAAGGGTATAGAGCTCGTCCGGATAGCCAGCGGCGTTGACAAGGCCTATTACGGCATCGAGAAAAACAAGCAGGACGCTATCGACCTGCTCAACTCCCTTGATCCCGCCAAATACGGTATCGAGATCGTCCCCGAGGAAGTGAAGTACCCCCAGGGCGGCGAGAAGATGCAGGTCAAGGCCGTTACCGGCCGCGAGGTCAAGCCCGGCGGGCTGCCCTCCGGCGTGGGCTGCAACGTGGTCAGCACCCGCACCTCCTACGCCATATATCAGGCCTGCTACGAGGGCAAGCCCGTTATCGAGCGCATTGTCACCGTGGCCGGAAGCGCCCTTCAGGCCCCAGTGAACGGCCTGACCCGGGTCGGCACGCCCTTCGGCTATCTGGCCGAGCAGTGCGGCGGCTTTGTGAAGACCCCCAGAAAGATAGTCCTGGGCGGACCCATGATGGGCATATGCGCCACCAGCTTTGAAGCCCCCACCATCAAGGGCACGGCCGGCGTCCTCTTCTTCACCGAAGAAGAGGATAAGCACGTGGAAAACCCCACCTGTATCCGCTGCGGCAAGTGCATAACCGTCTGCCCCATGAACCTTGAGCCCGTGTTCATGTACATGTACTACAGCAAGGGCGACTATGCCAACATGGAAAAATACCACATCCTTGACTGTTTTGAATGCGGAAGCTGCGCCTTTAACTGCCCGGCGAGAATGCCCCTGACCCACGCCTTCAAAACGGCAAAGCTCATGTTCCAGGCCAAGGCGGCCGCGGAAAAGGCCAAGGCTGAGGCCGCGGCAGTAAAGGAGGCCCAGAAATGAAGGAAAACAAAGAGAGGATAGTCCTTGACGTGGCCTACCAGCCCCAGGTCAGGACTAATACAGACACCCGACGCATAATGCTGGATGTTATCATTGCCCTTGTTCCCGCCATGGCGGTGGCTGTGTGGCAGTTTGGCTTTTACCCCCTGGCGGTCATCGCCGTCTCCCTGGTGAGCGCCGTGTTCTTCGAGTGGGGCTACAGAAAGCTCATGAAGAAGACCGACACCATCGGCGATCTTTCCGCCTGCGTGACCGGTATCCTCCTGGCGCTGACCCTGCCCCCCACGGCCCCCCTCTGGCTGCCTGTCATCGGCACCTTCTTCGCCATCGTGGTGGTGAAGCAGCTCTACGGCGGTATCGGCAAGAACTTTTTGAACCCCGCCCTGGCGGGCCGCGCCTTCCTGCTGGCCTCCTACGCGCTCATCATGGGCCAGTACGCCGCCCCCGCGGCGCTCAGCGGCAGCGTTGACGCCGTGTCAATGGCGACCCCCCTGGCAGAGCTCTACGACACCGGCGCAATGCCCGCCTACTACAGCTTTAAAAACCTGTTCATCGGCACCATCCCCGGCTGTATCGGCGAGATAAGCTCCGCCGCCCTCCTTCTCGGCGGCATTTACCTGATAGTCCGCAAGGTCATCTCCTGGCGTATCCCCGTGGCCTTCATCGGCAGCGTCGCCCTGCTGACCCTCATCTTCGGCGGAGAGGGCTTCGGCAATGTGGACTGGATGCTCTACAACATACTCTCCGGCGGCCTTATGCTGGGCGCTTTCTTCATGGCTACCGACTATGCCACGAGCCCTGTCACGCTCAATGGTCAGCTCCTCTTCGGCTTCGGCTGCGGCGCGGTCACGGTGCTTATCCGTTACTTCGGCGGCTTCCCCGAGGGCGTGTCCTATGCCATACTTATCATGAATCTCTGCACCTGGGCCATCGACAAGCTCTTCCGCCGCCACCAGTTCGGCGTGACCAAGGAAGACATCGCGGCTGAAAGGCAGGCAAAGAAAGCGGCAAAGGAGGCGGCGAAATGAAAAAGATCCTTAAGCTGACATTCATCCTGGGCTTGGTCTGCGCCATCACCGCCGGTGTTCTTGGCGTGGTGAACGAGATGACCTACGACCGCATACAGGAGCAGAAAAGAATAAAGACCGAGAACGCCTATGCTGCGGTCCTGGCTTCCGACGGATACGAGGAAGTGGACTTCGACAAAGAGGCCTTCCCCACCATCGACCTTATAAACGAATGCACCAACGGCGCGGGCTATGTGGTGACTACCACCTTCTCCGGCGCCCAGGGCAAGATAACCATGGCGGTGGGCGTCAACAACGACTATCGCTGCACCGGCATTTCCATCATCTCCCACGCTGAGACCTCCGGCCTTGGCGCGAACGCCGCCAGCAGCGCCGAGGTAGGCGTGAACTGGCGCGCCCAGTTCGTGGACCAGGGCGAGGACGTGGCCATAACCAAGGCCGGCGGCACCATCGACGCTCTTGCCGGCGCCACCATCACCTCAAGGGCCATCGCCGAGGCTACGGGCAACGCCATCACGGCGGTCAAATCTTTGGGTTAAGGAGTGAAGGCTAAATGAACATTAAAAAACAGTTTAAGGAAGGCCTGATAACCAATAACCCCGTTCTGGTGCAGCTCATAGGTATGTGCGCCACCATGGCCATCACCACCACCCTTTTCAACGGCGTGGGCATGGGACTGTCGGTGCTCGTTATCCTCACCTGCTGCAACGTGGTTGTATCAGCCATCCGCAAAATAATCCCCAACGAGATCCGCCTCGCGATATTTGTCGTTATAATAGCGGGCTTCGTCACCATAGTTGACCTGCTGCTTCAGGCCTATATACCCGCCCTCAGCTCCGCCCTGGGCGTGTTTATCCCGCTGATCGTTGTCAACTGTATCATCATCGGCCGGGCCGAGGCCTTCTGCCAGAAGAACACCATCGGCGCGTCCTTCTTCGACGGTATTTTCCAGGGCTTTGGCTACACTGTGGTGCTTATCATCATGTGCGTCTTCCGTGAGCTGCTGGGCAGCGGGCGCTTCGGCGGCGGCCTTATCGACATCGCCAACGGCTTCCGTATCACCATGGACGGCACCGGCTCCGGCATACAGCTCTTCCCCGAGAGCTTCGGCGCTTCCATCATGACCCTGCCCTTCGGCGGCTTCATCACCCTGGGCCTGCTCATCGCCCTTATGCAGTATGCCCTCACAAGATCTGCCAAGAAGAAAGAACTGGCGGAAAAGTCCGGGAAGGAGGCTGAAGACTGATGCTTACCAATATTATTTCCATATCCCTTGGCGCGATACTGATAAACAACTTCATCTTCTCCCAGTTCCTTGGCTGCTGCCCCTTCCTTGGCTGCTCCAGCAAGGTCGAGACGGCCACCGGCATGGGCCTTGCCGTTGTGTTCGTCATGGGTCTTGCCTCCGCCATCTGCTGGGTCATCAATGAATACATACTCATAGCTCTGGACCTCCAGTTCCTTCAGACCCTGGCCTTCATTCTGGTCATCGCGGCCCTGGTCCAGTTCGTCGAGATGTTCCTCAAAAAGTCTGTACCTTCCCTGTACTCCGCCCTGGGCATTTACCTGCCCCTTATCACCACCAACTGCGCGGTGCTGGGCGTCGTGCTCCTGAACGTGCAGAACAACTATAACTTCATCGAGTCTGTGGTCTACGGTATCACCGGCGGCCTGGGCTTCATGCTGGCCATCGTTCTCTTTGCCAGCGTCCGTGAGCGTGTGGAGTTTTCCGATTATCCCGAGTGCTTTGAGGGCTTCCCCATATGCCTTGTCTCTGCGGGCCTGCTGGCTCTGGCCTTTATGGGCTTCAGCGGCATGCAGATATTCTAAGAAGGAGGAGATGCGGATATGACAACGATTCTTCTCGCTATCCTGGTGCTGGGCGTTTTGGGCGCTCTCTTCGGGGCCATTCTGGCCTTCGCCGCCAAGATCTTCCATGTCGAGGTCGATCCCAAGCAGGAGGCGGTCAGAGAATGCCTGGCCGGCGCCAACTGCGGCGGCTGCGGCTATCCCGGCTGCGACGGCTATGCCGCCGCCGTGGCCAAGGGCGAGGCCCCCACAAACCGCTGCGTTGCCGGCGGGGCTGAGTGCGCGGCAAAAGTGGCCGAGATAATGGGCGTTTCCGCCGACGCGGCGGAGAAAATGGTGGCCTTTGTCCCCTGCTCCGGCACCGAGGGCCACGCTGAGATGCGCTTCAACTACTCCGGCCCTGTCGACTGCCGGGCCGCCATGCTCTTCGGCGGCAAGAGCAACAAGACCTGTACCTTCGCCTGCATAGGTCTTGGAAACTGCGTAAAAGTCTGCCAGTTCGACGCTATGCACATAGTAGACGGGGTGGCGAAGGTAGACCGCTCCAAGTGCGTGGGCTGCGGCGCCTGTGCCGACGCCTGCCCCAAGAGCATAATAAAGCTCATCCCCGAGAGCCAGAAGTTCATGCCCGCCTGCGGCAACAAGGACAAGGGCGCAAAGGTCATGAAGATGTGCGACTTTGGCTGCATAGGCTGTATGAAGTGCCAGAGGGAATGCCCCTCCCAGGCCATCACCGTGGTGGACAATATCGCCGTTATAGACCACTCCAAGTGTGTCCAGTGCGGCCACTGCGCCGAGGTCTGCCCCAGGCACATAATAAAGCCCCTGAGCTGAGCCCCGGTTCAAAGCAAATGAAAAGGACGTGTATCGCACAGATACACGTCCTTTTTCCGTTCTCCACAGGCCCTCTCCCCGAGGGAGAGAGGGGCGAAGGCCGAGGCTTGGAATAGCGCCTGCTTTCTTTGCCGCCGCTATTGCATACGGCGCAGCATTTCTTTGCGAAGGCGCTCTATTATCCGCTTTTCCAGGCGGCTTATGTAGCTTTGGGAGATACCCATTTTGTCGGCCACTTCCTTTTGCGTGTATTCCCGGCCCAGGGGCAGGCCGAAGCGCATAAGGATTATGCTCTGCTCCCGATGGCTCAGCGTGGAGATGGATTCCATCAGCATCTGCTTGTCGGCGTCGTCCTCCAGCGGGCGTGACACCTCGTCCTCGTCGGTGCCCAATATGTCGGATAAAAGGAGCTCATTCCCGTCCCAGTCGGTGTTTAGGGGCTCGTCAAAGCTGAGCTCCGTCCGCTGGGCGCTTATTTTCCGCAGGTGCATAAGTATCTCGTTTTCAATGCAGCGTGAGGCGTAGGTGGCGAGCTTTATGTTTTTTCCGGCCTTGAAGGTGTTCACAGCCTTTATAAGGCCTATGGTGCCGATGGATATCAGGTCCTCGATGTTTATGCCGGTGTTCTCAAAGCGCTTGGATATATACACCACCAGGCGCAGATTGTGCTCGATAAGGAGCTGGCGGGCCTGTTCATCGCCCTCCTCCAGGGCGGCCACGGCTTTTTCCTCCGCCTCTTTTCCCAGGGGCGGCGGCAGGGTGTCGCTGCCGCCGATGTAAAAAACCGAGGGTGGTTCAAGACCCAAAATGGACAGAAGCTTGTTTTGCAGAAAAACTATTTGGGGTTTACACAGCATATAAATCTTCCTTTCTCCCGCCCCGGGCCCGGCCTGGGGCGGATTTTACAGTATGCCCTCAAAGCCATCCCCGGCGGCGCTTTCAGACAGGGCGATAAGCAGCTCCTTATCCTCCCGTTCGTCAATAAAAAGCTCCTCCGGCCTGAAGGCTGGCAGCAGACCGGAGGCACCGACGGCGCTGTAGGGCACCAGCCGGAAACGGCCGCGGAGCTCCGGCAGGGCTGCGCAGAACTCCAGAAGCTCCACCGGGCTCAAGGCGGAGAGAAGAGCGGCGTTCTCCATGAAGAGAGGCTTGAGGGCGTGGGCGCAGGCCAGCATGACCGGGGCACCGGTGGCGGGGTCGGTAAGCGAGTTTCCCGTGTCAACAAGGGCGGTGAAGCGGGCCTCCCTGCCCAGGAAGACGGCCCTGACCTCTGCCTTGCTCTTCGCCGCCGCCTTGCCCTTGAAGCGCAGCAGCAGGCTAAGGGCGGCGTAGCATATGGCGAAGGAGAGGAGCAGGTCCCGCACAGACAGGGAGATACCGTTTTCAAGCCCGCCGCCTGAGCAGAGGGACAAAGCCCAGAGCACCCCGCCGAAGGCGGCGGACATGGCCAGCAGCACCCCGGCGCAGCGGAAGGGCCGCCGCTCGGCTCCGAAGGCCGTGAGCCCCATAAGCAGCCCCGCGGCAAGCTTGAAAACTGGCCGGGACAAAAAGCCCAGCCCCGGAAGGAACACCGCCGCCGAGTATGCCGCGCCCAGAAGAGAGGCCAGCAGATACCGCCGCCGCCTGAGCCTCAGGCCGCAGACCCTGGCCGCCGCCAGGCAGAGGATATAGTCCGCCGCCAGGTCAATGAAAAACAGGGCGTCTATGTAGATGATCTTCATAGCCATATTCTAACCCAGACCCGGGCGCATAATTTGTCATTTGGGAATTGTCAAAAGGGGAAGGCTGTGGTAAAATCATTGAGAATAAGACAGTAGGAGAAAGTTCATTTATGTGGTTTTGGTTCGCTGTGATCGCCCTTTTATGCTGGAGCGGCTCAGATCTGTTTTCCAAAATAGGCTGCCAGGACGGAAGAGACAAATACAGCCACCTGAAAATGGTCACGGCGGTGGGCCTCGTGATGGGCCTCCACGCGGCTTACGAGATCTTTATCGGCGGCGTAGAGATAAGCATGAATGTCATTATTACATATCTGCCGGTCTCCATGCTGTACATCCTGTCCATGGCCATGGGCTATCTGGGGCTCAGATATATCGAGCTTTCCATATCCTCCCCCATCTGCAACAGTTCCGGCGCTATCGTGGCGGTGCTCACCTTTGCCACCGTTGGCATAAGCGAGGATCTGCCGCCGCTGGCCCTTGTGGCGGTGGCCTTTGTGTGCCTTGGTGTGATCGCCCTGGGCATAACCGAATCTACCGAGGATGAGGAGCTGCGCCGGGCCCGGCAGGACGCGTCGAACCGGCACTATGCCAAAAGCTGGGTGGCCATCATCATACCGATAATATACTGCCTGCTGGACGCTCTGGGCACCTTTGCCGACAGCAAGGTGCTGGAGACCCTGGGCGAGGGCAGCACCGACGCCTGCAACGTGGCCTATGAGCTCACCTTCCTTGTTATGGGCCTTGCCTGCGCCGTGTATGTGCTCGTCATAAAGAAGCAGAAGCTCACGGTAAAGCAGGAGGCTCCCAAATATACCGGCGCTGTGTTCGAGACCATTGGCCAGTTTTTCTATATCTATGCCCTAACTGATACGGAGCATGTGGCCTTCGCCGCGCCCATCATCTCCTCCTATTGTGTGGCCTCCATGCTCTGGGGCCGTATTTTCCTGAAGGAGAAGCTTTCAAAAAAACACTATATGTCCATTGGCCTTGTCCTGGTAGGAATAGTCATTATGGGCATACTTGATATATGAGAGGCGGGATCTTATGGAGAGCGTATATAAACGTGTTCTGATAAAAATAAGCGGAGAGGCCCTGGCCGGCGACAGGAAGACCGGCTTCGACTTTGACTTTGTGTCCAGGGTCTGCGCCGCGGCCTCCGGCTGCGCCGCCCTCGGTGCGCAGGTCGGCATCGTGATAGGCGGGGGCAACTTCTGGCGGGGCGTGAAGGACGGCGCGGGGAAGGTGGAGCGCGTAAGCGCGGACCGGATGGGCATGCTCGCCACCGCCATGAACTGTCTTGCCGTGGCGGATGTGTTCAAGCAGCAGGGGACTGACGCCCGCGTGATGACCGCTGTGGATATCCAGGGCGTGGGCGAGCGCTATGACACCCGGAAAACCATAGAATATATGGAGAAGGGCAGTATCGTCCTCTTTGCCTGCGGCACGGGCCAGCCCTTCTTCTCCACTGATACGGCCGCCGTGCTCCGGGCGGCGGAGATACATGCCGACGCCATACTCCTGGCGAAAAATATAGACGGGGTGTACAGCGACGATCCGAGGCTGAACCCCGAGGCCGTTAAGTTCGACAGCATAAGCTATGACCAGGTGCTGGCCAGGCACCTGGCCGTGATGGACAGCACTGCCACAAGCCTTGCCATGGATAATGGTATCCCTGTGATAGTTTTTGCCCTGGCAGAGCCCGAAAATCTGCTGAGAGTGCTCAAAGGCGAAAAGCTGGGCACAACAGTTAACAAATAAGAGGAAAAAACGGAGGTAGCACAATGTCTGACTACAAAGAATTTGAAAGCAAAATGCGGAAGACCTGCGACGCCCTTAATACCCAGCTCGCCACCATAAGAGCGGGCCGGGCCAACGCCGCCGTGCTGGACCAGATCCAGGTGGACTACTACGGCTCTCCCACCCCTATACAGCAGCTCGCGTCTGTGGCCACGCCTGACCCCCGCTCCCTTATGATACAGCCCTGGGATGCCTCAGTGCTCAAGGGGATAGAGAAGGCCATCCTGGCCTCGGACCTGGGCATAAATCCCCAGAACGACGGTCGGGCCATCCGCCTTGTGTTCCCGCCCCTCACCGAGGAGCGCCGCCGCGACCTGGCGAAGCAGACCAAGAAATACGGCGAAGAGAGCAAAGTAGCCATAAGGAACATCCGCCGCGACGCTATTGAGAAATTCAAGAAGCAGCAGAAGAGCTCTGAAATGACCGAGGACGACTATAAAATAGCCGAGAAGGAGATCCAGAAGCTGACGGATGACTTCATAAAAGAGATCGACAAGATAACCGAGAAAAAAGAAAAAGAGCTTACGGAGATATAATGGGAGCTGCTGACAAGATCATGACGGCGGGGGAGCGGGAGACATCCGGCCTCCCCCGCCACATTGCCATTATTCTGGATGGCAATGGCCGCTGGGCAAAAAAAAGGGGCCTGCCCAGAACGGCGGGCCACGCCGCCGGGTCCGAGAATTTCCGCCGTATCGCTACATACTGCAAGAACATAGGTGTAAACTACCTGACGGTGTATGCCTTTTCAACGGAAAATTGGAAAAGGCCGCCGGAGGAAGTGAAGACCATTATGAAGCTCCTTGACCGCTATCTCAAGGAGGCTGTGAGCACCATGGCCAAAGACCGGATCAAAATGCGGATATTCGGGGATGTGTCCGGCCTCTCGCCGGAGCTGAGGGAGCTCGTGCGGAAAACTGACGAGATATCAGCCGGCTACGAGGGCTTTCAGGCCAACATCTGCCTCAACTACGGCGGCCGGGACGAGATAGTGAACGCCGCCGCCCGCTATGCCCGGGACCTGGCGGAGGGAAGGACCCGGGAGCCCCTTACCGAGGAGGGCTTTTCCCAATATCTCTATTCCTCCGGCGTGCCCGACCCGGACCTGCTCATACGCCCCGGCGGTGAGAAGCGGATATCAAACTTCCTGCTGTGGCAGTGCGCCTATGCGGAGTTTTATTTCACCGACGTGCTCTGGCCCGACTTTGACTCGAAGGAGCTGGACAGGGCCATTGATGAGTACCGCCGCCGTGACAGGCGCTTTGGCGGGGTGAAGGACCCATGAACTATATTCAGCGGCGGCTCTTCGCCCTTCAGGATGAGAAATACCGGGATTTCACGGCAAAGCTGATCCCCACCGTGGAGAAGAGCCTTATAATAGGCGTGCGTACTCCGGCCCTGAAGGCCCTCGCCAAAGAACTGAAGGGCGGCCCGGAGGCCGCCGCCTTTATAGAGGACCTGCCCCATGAGTATTATGAAGAGAACAATCTCCACGGCCTGTTGATATGCGCTGAAAAGGACTTCGGCCGCTGCGTTGCTGAGCTGGACCGCTTCCTGCCCCAGGTGGACAACTGGGCAAGCTGCGACATGCTGCGCCCCGTCTCGTTCAAAAAACGGCGGGCGGAGCTTTTGGACCACATCCGGCGCTGGACAGAGTCCGGTGACTGCTATACGGTCCGTTTCGGCCTGGAGATGCTGATGTGCCACTATCTGGACGGGGACTTTTTCCCAGGCTGTCTCGAGCTTGCCGCCGCCCCCCGGTCAGAGGAATATTATGTGCGCATGATGCAGGCCTGGTTTTTTGCCACGGCCCTCGCCAAGCGCTATGAGGAGAGCCTGCCCTATGTTCAGGGGCGGCGGCTTGAGCCCTGGACAAGGGCCAAGACCATACAAAAAGCCATTGAGAGCGACCGGATAAGCGGGGAAAGAAAAGCCTATCTAAGAACGCTGAGATAGCGGCTCAGCGGAACTTATTTGTAAATTTACAGTTTTTTGACAGTGTGAACATAAACCTGGATATAATAGAGAGGGGAAAACATGGTAAGATCCATCTCGATATTGGGCTGTACCGGCTCCATAGGGCGGCAGACAGCCGCCGTGGCGGAGCACACGGGCGTAAAAGTCGCAGCACTGACGGCCAACAGGCAGATAGAGCTGCTGGAGACCCAGACCAGAAAATTCAGGCCGGGCTTTGTGGCCGTGTACGATGAAAAGGCCGCGAAGGACTTCAAAACCGCCGTGGCTGATATGGACGTCCGGGTAGGCTCCGGCATGGAGGGGCTTATGGAGGCCGCCACCCTGCCGGAGGCGGACTGCGTCGTGACGGCGGTGTCCGGCTCGGTGGGGCTTCGGCCCACCCTGGCGGCCATCGGCGAAAAAAAGCGCATAGCCCTCGCCAACAAGGAGACCCTGGTCTGCGCCGGGGAGATAGTGATGAAAAAGGCCGCCGAGCAGGGGGCGGAGATAGTTCCGGTAGATTCCGAGCACTCGGCCATCTTCCAGTGCCTTATGGGCCGTGGCCCCGGGGAGCTCAAGAAAATACTCCTCACCGGCTCCGGCGGCCCCTTCCGGGGGAAAAAGCGCCGGGAGCTTGAAAGCGTCAGCCCGGCCCAGGCGGTGAAGCACCCGAACTGGAGCATGGGGGCAAAGATATCCGTGGACAGCTCCACGCTTATGAACAAGGGCCTGGAATTTATCGAGGCGATGCACCTTTTCGCCGTAAAGCCGGAGGATATACAGGTGCTTATACACCCTCAAAGCGTCATACACTCTATGGTAGAGCTGATAGACGGCACGGTGATCGCCCAGCTCGGTGTGCCGGATATGGGCCTTCCCATACAGCTGGCCCTGACCTATCCCCAGAGGCAGGGCTCCATGTTTGAGAGCCTGGATCTGTTCAGCCTCAGGGAGCTGAGCTTTGAGAGGCCGGATCTGGAGAATTTCCCCTGTCTGGCCCTGGCCATGGACTGCGCCCGGGCGGGGGGCCTTGCCCCCTGCGTGATGAGCGCCGCGAACGAGGTGGCTGTGGGCCTGTTCCTACAGGGCCGCCTGGGCTATAACCGCATTTACGACTGCGCCCTGAAGGCTGTTGAGGAGCTGGGCGGCGCGGCCTCCACGGACCTTGACACGGTGCTGGAGGCGGATCTGGCGGCAAGACAATATGTAAAAGAGCTCTGCCGGTGACGCCGCCGGGGGACCGGGGCTCAAAATGGAGAAGCGAATATGATAATAGTTTACGGTATTCTTGCGATACTGCTCTTCGGCCTGCTCATAGCTGTGCACGAGCTGGGACATTTCGCCGTGGCGAAGGCCTGCGGCGTTCGGGTGGAGGAGTTTTCCATCGGCATGGGCCCGGCGCTTATAAAGCGCCGCAAAGGCGAGACGCTGTACGCCCTGCGCCTTGTGCCCATCGGGGGCTACTGCGCCATGGCCGGAGAGGATGAGGCTTCCGAGGACCCGAGGGCCTTTACGAACCAGCCGGCCTGGAAGCGCGCCCTTATCCTGGCTGCCGGTTCGTTCATGAATTTTCTGCTGGGCCTGGTGATAGTCTTCTGCCTTTTCCTGAACGCTTCCGCCTTCAGAAGCCCCACGCTTGAGAGCTTTGTAGAGGGCTGCCCCTATGAGAGCGCCCAGGGCCTTCAGGCGGGGGACCGGTTCTACAGTATAGACGGACACCGGATATATCAGTATTACGATGTGGCGGACTTTCTGGCCCGGGGCGACGGCGTGTATGATATCGTGGTGGTCAGAGACGGGGAAAAGGTCCGCCTGGAGGACTTTGAGCTCGTGCCCCTGGAGTATGAGGGCCAGGAGAGCAAAATGTACGGCTTTTACCTTGGGGGCTACGAGGAGGCCACCTTCGGCGTGAAGCTCAAATACACCTGGAACACCTGCATGGAGTTTGGCCGCTGGGTCTGGATGGGCCTGAGCCAGCTTGTCACCGGCCAGGTGGGAGTGAAGGAGATGGCCGGCCCCGTGGGCATAGTGGGCATGATGGCCGAGACGGGGGAGCAGGCCGCCTCTGCGGCGGACGCTCTGTTTGAGATATTCTATCTGGGCGCTTTCATCGCGGTGAATCTGGCGCTTATGAACATGCTGCCCATCCCCGCTCTGGACGGGGGCAGGATATTCTTTCTGCTGATCACCTGGCTGATCGAGCGCATTTCCCGGAAAAAGCTCGACCCCAAATACGAGGGCTATGTCCACGGCGCGGGCATGCTGCTGCTGCTTGGGCTCATGGCCATAGTTATGTTTAACGATATTGTCAGGATAGTGACGGGATGATGAACAAAAGAGAGAATACAAGACAGATAAGCCTGGGCGGGCTGAAGATAGGCGGCGGTGCGCCGGTAACGGTCCAGTCCATGTGCAATACCAAGACCTGGGACGTGGAGGGCACCGTGGCGCAGATAAAGGCCCTCCGGGCGGCGGGCTGCGATGTTGTGCGCCTGGCCGTGCCGGATATGGCCTCTGCCCGGGCCATATCCGCCATAAAGGAGCGCGTGGATATCCCCCTTGTGGCGGATATCCATTTTGACTACAGCCTGGCTCTGGAATGCGCCGGGCGGGGCATAGACAAGATAAGGATAAACCCGGGCAATATCGGCGGAGAGGAAAAGGTAAAAGCCGTGGCCCGGGCCTGTCGGGAGCGGGGCATACCCATACGCATTGGGGTGAATGGGGGCAGCCTTGAAAAGCGGCTTTTGGAGAAGTACGGCTCCCCCTGCCCGGAGGCCATGGTCGAAAGCGCCAGAGACCATGCCCGCATGCTGGAACGCTGGGGCTTTGAGGATATATGCCTGTCGCTGAAGAGCTCCTCCGTGCCCCTTACGGTGGCGGCATACAGGCTGGCCGCCGAGAGCTTTGCATACCCGCTGCACCTGGGCGTTACAGAGACCGGCACCGAGTGGAACGGCACCATCCAGTCCGCCGTGGGCATTGGCGCTCTCCTCTGCCAGGGGATAGGCGACACTATCCGGGTCTCTCTGACGGCGGACCCGGTGAAGGAGGTCAGCGCGGGGCTGGCCATATTGAAGGCCGCGGGCCTTCGGCCCGGGGGGCTGCGCTTCATCTCCTGCCCCACCTGCGGCCGGACGGAGATAGACCTTATCGGCCTTGCCGGCCAGGTGGAGGACAGGCTCCGCGGCATTGACAGAGACGTCACCGTGGCCGTAATGGGCTGCGTGGTAAACGGGCCGGGAGAGGCCCGGGAGGCCGACTACGGCATAGCCGGGGGCAAAGACAAGGGCATTATCTTCAAAAAGGGCCGGGTCCTCGGCACCTACCCCTATGAGCGGCTGTGCGACGCCCTGGTCGAGCTTATAGAAAAGGACGGGGAGATATGAGCGAGCACACCTCCTTCCTCGCGGCCTTCCCCGGCTGCGAAGATCTGAAAAGCTATTCCGGCGGCCTGGACAAGGCGTACATAACCGATGTGCAGATCGACGCTTCAGAGCTTGTGATGACGGTCTGCGCCTGGTTTCCGGCCATGCCCTCTCCCGCGGAGATATCCATACTCAGCGAGAGGCTTAAAACGGACTACTCACTGAGCGGGGTGGGCCTTGTGCCGGATTACCCCAGGCCCAAAATGGCCTCCACTGCCGCCATGGTGACGGGAAAGAGCCCGGCCGCCGCCGGGACAGCCCCCAAGGGCGATGTGGTTTTTGGCCGGAGCATAAAGCAGCGGCCTGTACCTATGAGCACCTTGTCCCTGGAATCGGGCAAGGTGACAGTGGAGGGCGACGTGGTCGCCGTCACGAGCAGGCTCATCCAGAAACGGGGCAGCGCCGTTCTCTGCTTCGACATTACGGACAGGACGAATTCTGTCCGCGTCTCCCGTTTCCTCCGTTCGGAGGATGACCAGTCGGTAATAGGGCGGATAAACGTTGGGGACCATGTGATAGTTCAGGGCGAGATAATATACAGCAAATATGACGACGACATGGTGCTCGACCCCAGGAATATCATGAAGGGCAAGCGCTATTTAAGGCCGGACAACGCCCCGGAGAAGCGGGTGGAGCTCCATCTGCATACAAGGTTCTCCGCTCTGGACGCGTTGACGGACCCTGCCGCAGTCGTCAAGCGCGCGGCGGATTGGGGCATGCCCGCCGTCGCCGTCACTGACCACGGCGTGGCCCAGGCCTTCCCGGATATGTGGAAGGCGGGGAAAAAGCACGGAGTGAAGATAATCTACGGTCTTGAGTGTTATTTCCTCAACGACATGGACGGCAACAGCGCTGTCATCGGCAAAAGCCGCCTGCCCCTTGACACGGAGTTTGTAGCCTTCGATATCGAGACCACGGGGCTAAACGCCATGAACGACCGCATGACGGAGATAGGCGCCGTCATATTCTCCGGCGGCGAGGTGAAGCAGGTGTTCAACACCTTTGTCGACCCTCAGATGCATATCCCACCGGACATTACCCAGCTCACCGGCATAAAGGACAGCGATGTGAAGGGCGCCCCCCTTGAAAAAGAGGCCATGGAGATGTTCATGGACTTTGTGGGGGACAGGCCCATCATCGCCCATAACGCCCATTTTGACGTGGGCTTCATGATGGCCGCGTCGAACCGCCACGGCCTGCGCTTTGCCCCGGTGTTTCTGGATACCCTGGCTCTGGCCCAGGCCCTGCTGCCGGAGCTGAAGCGCTTTAAGCTGGATATCGTGTCGAACCATCTGGGCCTGCCCAAATTCAACCATCACCGGGCTTCGGACGACGCGATGGTGGTGGCCCGCATGATGGAAAAATTCCTCCCCATGCTCCAGCAGCAGGGGGCAAAGACCGTGGACGATATCGAGACGGTGTATCACTCCCTCCGCCGCACCGACGTGGCCAAGACCTATCACATGGTGCTGCTGGTGAAAAACCGCAAGGGCCTTAAAAACCTGTACGAGATGATCTCCCAGTCATACCTCAAGCACTTCCACCGCAGCCCCATCATCCCCAAGAGCCTGCTGAACCAGCACCGCGAGGGGATCATCGTGGGCTCCGCCTGCGGCATGGGCGAGCTTTACGGCGCGGTAATGAAGGGGGCCAGCGAGAGAGAGCTTAAAAAGATCGCCTCCTATTATGACTATCTGGAGATACAGCCCATCCCCAACAACGGCTTCCTCGTGGATAACGGGGTGGTGAAGGATGTGACCGTCCTTCAGGACTATAACAGGGCCATACTTGAGCTGGGGCGGAAGCTGAACAAGCCCGTCATAGCCGCAAGCGACGTGCATTTTCTCGACCCGGAGGATGAACAGTACAGGAAGATACTCCAGGCAGCGAAGAAATTTTCCGACGCGGACAGGGACTGCCCCATTTTCTTCAGAAATACCGAGGAGATGCTGGCGGAATTTGCCTATCTGGGTGAGGAGACCGCCCGGGAAGTGGTCATAACCAACACCCGCGCCATTGCGGAGCAGGTGGAGGAGATAGAGCTTCTGCCGAAGGAACTCTTCCCCCCGAAAATAGAAAATTCTGCCAGGGACCTTAAAAACCTGGTCTATGACAAAATGCACCGTATCTACGGCGAGGAACCGCCGGAGATAGTGCAGAAGCGGGTGGATGTGGAGCTGAACACCATCCTGGACCACAATTACGACGTTATCTACATGAGCGCTCAGAAGCTTGTGCAGAACTCCCTGGAAAACGGCTATCTGGTGGGCAGCCGGGGCAGCGTGGGCTCGTCCATAGTGGCCTACATGTCCGGCATCACGGAGGTCAACTCCCTGCCGCCCCACTA
>DBGBEC010000225.1:0-9216 GCA_048477415.1 Candidatus Limivicinus sp.
GCCGCCACATTTTTTGTGAAAGCGTGATATCACAAAAAAACTCGCGTTGCTCGGCAAACGCCTGATCTATCGTTACCAATGCCAAATCAAAGCCCGGCGAAGCGGGTTTGATTTGGAGAAGGAAGAGGAGGCCTGCGGATATGGAGCTTGGGGCAACGCCACAAGCGGAATGCAGTCGGCTTCCTCTGACGCTGCCTCGCAACGCGAGAGTTTTTGTGATATCACGCTTTCACAAAAAATGTGGCGGCTGAAGCTTGGCGGAAAAGACCGCAAGGACTTTTTCGGCAGGCGGAGGCGGCGTTCGGCAAGGCGGCATCTATCTGGAAAAGGAGAGCTTATGCGGCTTGACAAATTTTTAAAGGTCTCCCGGATAATAAAGCGGCGGACCGTGGCGAACGAGGCCTGCGACGGCGAACGGGTCAGCGTCAACGGAAGGCAGGTCAAGGCCAGCTACCAGGTGAAGACCGGGGACATAATTGAAATAGCCTTCGGCCAGAGGAGCCTGCGGGTGGAGGTAACAGAGATAAACGAGACCGCCAACAAGTCCAACGCCGCCGCCATGTACCGGGAGCTGTGATATCCCGGCCGCGGAACGGCTGATTTTTGAAGGCTCACGGTGATAAAAAGTTCTGGAGAATTGTTGAACAGCAATTCTCCAGAACTTTTTTTAAGGTCTCGGCCTCCTGCTCCGCGGCAGGGCCCCGTCTCCGCTCATTTACCCACGCAGAAGCGCTGGAAGATACGGTCGGTCACATCCTCCCGGAGGCTTCGGCCGGTCAGCTCGCCCAGGGCCGTGAGCGCGGCCTCAGTCTCGGTCAGAACTATGTCCGGGGTGCTGCCGCGGCCCAGGGCCTCCCCGGCGGCCCGGAGGCTTGCAGCCGCCCTCTCCACCGCCTCGGCCTGGCGGGTATTGGTCAGTATCTCCCCGGCTGGGACCTGGGGCAGAGGGAACAGGCCGGATATGAGCTCTTCAAGCCTGTCCAGCCCCTCGCCGGTCCTGGCGCTCAGCGAGACCTGGGGCAGCTTCGTGTCTATGGCGAAGCCGGAGGGCTCCAGGTCGTTTTTGGAGACGACCACTATGGCCCGGGGGGCCTGCTCCGCAAGGCGGATTATCTCCCTGTCCTCTGGGGTGAGCTCTCCGCTCCCGTCCACCAGGGCCAGCACGAGCTGGGCCTGCTTTAGGGCGGCCCGGCTCCGCTCCACGCCAAGGCGCTCTATCTCATCCCCGCTGTCCCTTATCCCGGCGGTATCGGTCAGGCGGAGGGTGAGCCCGCCCAGCCGGAGCTTTTCCTCAATGGTGTCTCTGGTGGTACCGGGCAGGCTTGTGACGATGGCCCGGTCATAGCCCAAAAGGGCGTTCAAAAGCGAGCTTTTCCCCGCGTTGGGCCTGCCCACGATGGCGGCCGGTATGCCGGAGACCAGGAGCCGCCCCCGCTCAAAGGTGGCCAGCAGGGCCTCCAGCTCGTCAAGGGCCCCGGCTATGGTCTTTTCATATTCCGCCAGGCGGAAATCTTCTATATCCTCGTCGGGATAGTCCAGCACCGCATGGTAGTGGGAGCTTATATCCAGCACTTTCCCGTATATGCCATCTATCCTGCCGCTTATGGCCCCGGAGAGCTGACCCGCGGCGTTTTTGGCCGCCTCAAGGCTCTCCGCGTCGATGATATCGGCCACGGCCTCGGCGGAGCAGAGCTCCATCCGCCCGTTCAAAAAGGCCCGCTTTGTAAATTCACCGGGCCCGGCCTGCCTGGCCCCCAGGGCAAAAAGCTCTTCCAGCAGCGCCCGCAGCAGCACAGGGGAGCCGTGGCACTGAAACTCCGCCGTGTCCTCCCCGGTATAGCTGCCCGGGCCCCGGCTCACCGTGCAGAGGCAGATATCCAAAAGCTCGCCCCGCCGGTTTTCAAGCCGGCCATAGACGAGCTTCCGGTCCTCGCTCTCCTTCATGGTCCTGCCGGAGGCCGGACGGAAAAGCGCGTCCGCGAATTCGATGGCCCTGTCCCCCGAAAGGCGCACTATCCCTATGGCGGCCACCTGGGCCCCGGTGGCAATGGCGGCTATGGTATCCATACTGTCCCTCCCTGAAGTTTTGAAAGCAGCCCCGGCAGTTCCCCGGGCGAGGATATCCGTCCCGCCGGGTCCTGGGCCCGGCCGAAGCCGTATCCCGCGTGAATGAAGAGACAGCCGGCGGCCTTGGCGCTCTTCTCGTCCAGCGCCGTGTCGCCCAGATACACAGGGCGCTCCAGACCGTGGCGGCGGCGGATAAGGCCGATGTTCCCCGCCTTGTCAAGGCCCGTATCACCCTCGCACAGATGGTCTTTTATCCAGGGGCCCAGGCCCGAAAAGCTTAAAAAGCTCTCTATATAGCCGGCCTGACAGTTGCTTACGATGAAAAGAGGCAGGCTCTCCGCGAGCCCCTTCAAAAGCGCCTCCGTCCCGGGATACAGCCGCCCGCCCCGCCGGGCCAGAAAGCCGTTCTCCTCCCGGAGGCACAGCCCGCACAGCTCCTCGCCCCTGGACCCGAAGGCGCTGAAGAGCTTTTCCCCGATCTCTCTCCGGCCCAGACCCATCACGCTCTCTATCTGGGCGGCGCTGAAAGGGGCCGCGCCCGGGGCGTGGCGGGCAAGACTGTCGTTCCAGCTCTCGGTCACAGCCTGGCGGCTGTCCCAGAGGGTGCCGTCAAGGTCAAAAATGATCCCGTCTGTATCCATTCGATCCCCCATAAACTGAGCGCGCCGCCAAAAGCCCGGTCTCGGCTCTGGCGGCGCGATTTGATAAATTTTTCAGCTCTGCCGCTCTATGCGCGCGGCCTTGGCGGCCTTCTCGTCCTGCCGCTCTGAGACAAAATAGCTCAGAGACAGGAGGCTGTCGGAAAAGTGCACGTTCTCCACGATGGTGGGGCTGTTGGGCTCTGTCAGCTCCACATTGGTGAAGTTCCAGATGGCCTCGATCCCGTTTTCCGTGAGGGTCTTTGTAACGGGGACGGCAGCCTCTTTCGGCACGGCCAGTACCGCCACGTCCACCCGGTTCTCCGCGATATAGCTTATGAGCTCGTCTGTGGAGCGGATGGGCACGCCCTTGAAGGTGGTGCCGATAAGCTCCGGCTTCACGTCGAATGCGCAGCTCAGATCGAAGCCCCACTCGGCGAAGCAGAAATTGTCCATCAGCGCCCGGCCTATGTTGCCCACGCCTATCACAATGGCCTTAAAGCCCCTGTCCATGCCCAGGATGGAGGCTATCTGCACCCGGAGCGCCGCCACATTGTAGCCATAGCCCTGCTGACCAAACTCGCCGAAGCAGCTGAAATCCTGGCGGATCTGGGAAGGGGTGAGGCCAAGCTGCTGCCCCAGCTCAAAAGAGGATATACGGCTCACGCCGCTCTCCGTCAGCTCGTCCAGCTTGCGCAGGTATCTGGGCAGCCGACGTATAACGTTATTAGAAACCTTGACTCGCTTCACTTGAATTCTCTCCTTGTATACTCCCGGGGGAAAAGCCTGTCCCCCGCTATAATTCATATCAATTGAAGATTATAGCACAGCTTTTTACAAGTTTCAAGCTAAAATATCACCAGAATTGCCACAAAAAATTAGATTGCCAAAATGTTATTTTATCGCTTTTGCCCGAAAATCCCTGTGCCGCCCTCAGCTTATCCTCTCCTCCAGCAGCGCAAGCTCCATATCCTCCGGGCTGAGAGCCGATATATACAGTGTGTCCGAATCTTCAACGGAATAGTACAGCTCCCCCTCATAAACATAGAGCTCTATCAGGCTCTCCTCCCCCGAAAGGCGCAGACGCCAGCGGGGCTCCTGAACGGTCTCCGTCTTTGAAAGTCCGCTGTCCCTGCCGGAGAGAAAGTCCTGAAGCTCTTCAAGCCCTGTGTTTTCAAGGCTCAGCTCCTCAGAGGGCGAAGCGTCGTCCTCGCCGGCGCTTTGAAGCATAAATCCGGCGCTCTGGGGCCCGGCCGCGCTGTCGGCGGCCCCGTCCCCCTCGTCCGCGGGGAGGGCCTCGTCCGCCGCGCTGTTCCTGACAGCGGGGGCCTCCGCCGCCGGGGCGGCCTGCCCCGCGTCCAAAAGGCTGTCCTCGGTCTTCTGCGCCGTTCCGGGGCCCAGGGCCCAGAAGCCCACCGCCAGGGCCATGCAGGCCGCGGCGGCAAGAAGCGTCTTCAGCGGCCTTGAAAGGCGCCGGGAGCTTTTCTTCATCTCATCCCGGCGAAGCTCCGCCATAACATTTTCCCGCAGGCTCTCCGGCGGCTCCTCCAACGCATGGGAAAGTCCCTCTGACAGGGCGGAAAAGGCGCTGTATATAAAGGCGCAGTCAGCACAGCCGGCAACATGGGCCTCCAGTTCCTCCCTCTCGGCGGCGGAGATCTCACCGTCCAGCATCGCGCTTATAAGCTCCTGATATTTTTCACAGTCCTTCACGGCCTTTTACCCCCTTTCCCGCTTCTTTGACGAAAGATATTCCGGATTGTTCCCTTCCTCCAACAGAAAGGCGGCCAGTCTCTTCCGGGCCCTGAATATCCTGGACTTCACTGTCCCGGCCTCAAGGTCCAGGGCCCTGGCTATCTCCTCATAGCTCAGGCCCTGTATCTCTCTTAAAAGCAGGATCTCCCTCTGTTCCGGCGGAAGGCTGTCCAGGCCCCGGCTCAGGCTCTCACGGCTGAGCTTTCTGTCCAGCATACGCTCCGGGGAAAGGCTTTCGTCGGGGATATCGAGCTGGCTCTCCTCCCCCTCCTCGTCCTCCACCGTGAGCGACAGGGTCTGCCGCCGGGCTTTGCGGCGCAGAAAGTCAAGGCACAGGTTGGAAACTATCCTGTACAGCCATACGGAAAACTTGCTCTCCCCCCTGAAGCCCGGCAGGGAGCGATATGCCTTTATAAACGCCTCCTGGGCAATATCCTCCCCATCCTGTGGGTTTCCGGTCATGCGCAGGGCAAGATTATATACATTTTTTTCATAGGCTCTTACAAGGATCTCAAAAGCCTCCGTATCGCCCTCTCTGATCCGCTCAAGGACCTTTTCTTCTTCCTGTCGTGTTATTTGTGATACCCCCCGTCGTCAGAAGAAACGGACTCCATTCCGCTTGGGTCTTCGTCCCAAGCTCCTTATCCGTCCGTTCCTTCTTCCTCTCCGGACCAAACCCGCTGCCGCTGGGCTTTGCTCCGGGAGGACCTGAGCCAATGAGCGGCTCTTTGAGCTCTCATTGTGTTTTATTCCACATCATGTCATTAGGTCTTCCATGTCTACATCCGGGCCGATCCCCGGCTTTACGAGGCTTAAGATATCCCAAAAACGCATTTGAGGGTGATTTTTGATATATTCAATGTATTCTTCCACCATATCGTCAGCCTCTGCATAAGAGAGCGCGGCTTCAACGTCTTCTTCTCTAACTGTCTCGCAAAGGTCCTCTGCTTCACAGATAAAAGACCTTAACATTTCTTCAAGCTGGTCTATTTTATTCATCTTCTGCTCCTTGTTTCTGTTTTTGAGGATCATCAAACAATACGGCGGCCTGGAGCCGGAGGGCTGGGCTTTGCTCTTACAGTAAGCTCCATGTTCAAGTCATCCCTGTGTAATTTGGGCGCGCCAAAAGCCGCTCCCGCGCTACAGCTTGGAATTTTTCTCGTAGGCGGCGATAACGGCCTCTATTATGGCCCCGCGGAAGCCGGAGGCTTCCAGGCGGCGGAGGCCCTGGATGGTGGTGCCGCCGGGGGAGCACACCGCGTCTTTCAGCTCGCCGGGGTGACGGCCGCTTTCCAGGACCAGCCGGGCGGAGCCCGCGGTCATCTGGGCGGCGAGCTCAAGGGCCTTGGCCCGGGGCAGACCGCAGGCCACGCCCCCGTCGGCCAGGGCCTCGATGAACATGTCAACGAAGGCCGGACCGCAGCCGGAAACGGCGGAGCCCGCGTCGATCAGCCGCTCCTCCAAAAGGGCGAAGCGTCCGGCCCCCTTCATGGCCAGGAGAAAGCGCTCCTCGTCCTCCGCGCTCAGCCCGGCCCCGGCATAGAGTATCATGCCCTCGCCTATGGCGGCGGGTGTGTTCGGCATTATGCGGAGCACCGGATAGTCCCCGCCCGCGAGCTCCCTGAGCCGGGCTATGGGTATCCCGGCGGCCATGCTCACCAGCACGAAGGGGCTTTTCCGTGCGGCAAGCTCCCCTTTTATGCTCTCCATCAGGGCCGGAAGGACCTGGGGCTTTACGCCCAGGAAGATGAATTCCGCCTCCCGGACGACTTTCAGGTTGTCTGCGGCTTCAGCACCCAGCTCCCTTGCCAGGGCCGCCGCCTTCTCGGGGCTCCTGTTCGCCAGCAGCAGCCGGCTGTCGCCCTTCGCCGCCGCCCGGGCCAGGGCCCCGCCCATGTTACCCGTGCCGATAAATCCCAATACTGTCATCTGCGCTCCTCCTTCAGGCCCGGGCCCCAAGCAGGCTCAGGGCAGTCTTTGCCGCCTGGGCGGCGTCGTCGGTATAGGCGTCGGCCCCGATCTCATCGCAGAAGGCCTGGCTTATGGGCGCACCGCCTATCATTATCTTTATTTTATCCCTGACGCCCCGGCTCTCCGCCAGCTCTACCACCCGGCGCATCTCGTCCATGGTGGTGGTGAGCAGAGATGAGCAGGCGATAAGGGGGCAGTTTTCCCGCAGAGCCGTGTCTACAAAGCTCTCCGCCGGGACGTCCACGCCCAGGTCTATCACCTGGAGCCCCGCCCCTTCCATCATTATCTTCACCAGGTTTTTGCCGATATCGTGCATATCTCCCCGGACGGTGCCCAGGCAGACCCGGCCCGCGGCGGTTCCGGCCCTTCCCGCCAGCATGGGCTTTAAAAGCTCCATGGCGGCGTTCATGCAGCGGGCGGCCATGAGCATTTCCGGCACAAAGGCCTTTCCGGCGGAGAAATCCTCGCCCAGCAGGGACATGCCGGGCACAAGGCCGCCGGAGACTATCTCCTCCGCCGAAAGCCCCTGCTGAAGGGCCTCGCGGCAGAGGGAGAGGAGCTTGTTCTTCTGCCCCCTCTTCAGCGCCTCTGAGATCGCTTTCAGGCCCCCATGCCCGGTATCGGCCGGGGCTTTTTGGGGGGCTGCCTCCGGCTTTGGGGCCCGCCTCTCCGGCAGGGGCGGCAGGCTGTACACCGGCATGTGCAGCTCCCGGTTATAGGCCTCTATCTCGCTGTCGATGAACTTGTCCACATGGGGATATACACATCCGGCCAGGCCGTAGCTTATGCTGGGGATAAAGTGGCCGCCGGGACAGCAGCTCTCCAGCACGCCCCGGACATAGGCCCGTATCTCCTCCTCGCCGGAATCGGCCCGGTCGATGGCCGCGCCTATGCCGCCCATAAGGCACATGCGGCCCTGAAGCCGCCGCTGAAGGGCGGGGATGTCGTTCTCCGGCAGGACCCCCTGCCAGACCTGTATGCCTATCTCCGCCATGTCCTCCACGATGGGCACAAGATATGAATCCGCATGGTGGATGGCTATCACGCCGCGGGAACGGATATAGCCGTAAAACCGCCGGTAAGGCTCCTTGAAAAAGTCGCGCCACATCTCCGGGCTCATGAAAAGGGCCTCCTTGGCGCCCCAGTCGTCATGGGAGAAAATGGCCTCGGGCTGGAGCTTGTCTATAAGCAGCTTCACATAGGCCAGGCGGTACTCGGTGATATAGTCGATGAGCTGGCGCATCTCCTCCGGGTGCTCATACAGATTCGTAAGGGTATCCTCAAAGCCCATGAGGAAATGGCACTGCTCAAAAATACCGGTGCCCATGAAGGCGGCGGAGACATAGCCGGCCTTTTCCGCCTCCCGGGCACGGCGGGCGCAGTCCTCCCAGCCCTGTACGCAGTTTGAGACCAGGTCCGGGGCCTTCACATAGTCCCGCCAATGAAGTATATCCTTGCAGACCTTGTCCTCCCCCTCGCTGAGGGGCATTGGGCCCGGCGCGTCCTCCGGGAAGCTTATAAGGGTGCCCCAGCGGTCCCGGCTAAGACTGCCGCGGACCCGGTTCCCCCTCAGATATGTATTTACCGGGTCCGGCAGGAGCATGGCCAGGGCCTCGTACTGGACGAGCTGCCTGTCAGGCCGGCCCTCGGGCTTCAGAAGTTGGAAAAACAGTTCTCTCGGGCTCATCATGGCGTTTCATTTCCTTCCTTTGTGAGAATACAGGCTGTAAAGCTTATGGTCCCCGCACCATAGTAATAGTCCAGGCCGGAGTCACGGCAGACCTGGCTGACGAGCAGACCATAGGCCTCCATGGAGGGGATCATCTTTTGTGGGAAGCGGCAGGGCCGGGGATAGGCGCATTTGAGACAGAGGCCGCAGGGCCCCGCCCCCAGGGCGAGGCTGCCGGGACATAGCCCCCGGCCAAGCCGGGCCAGCTCGAAAAAGCGTTTGCGGTGCAGCCGCTCCGTCTCTCTGATGGCCTGCTCGTCAAAGTCACCCTCCGTCCGGCCCAGGCTCTGGACCAGCACCCCTCCGTCAAAGCCCCGGAGCCGCTCCGCGCAGCGCTCCAGACTGCCGCAGGCCGGGGGGCAGCTCCAGCTCCTCCCATAGGCCCGGCAGCGGTCCGCAGCGCACATCTGCCGTACCTCCTCCATGGGCCTGAGGGCGGAGACATTCAGGGCGGCGGCCTTCGTAAAGCCCAGCTCCAGCGCCAGGGGCACAAGCTTATCCATGGGCTCTCCTTGCGTCCCGGAAACGGTTGACAAAGCTCCCGGGGCGCGTTTATTATAAAAGTACATCTAATTATAAAAAAAGGGAATATATATGTCAAGAATTTTGCTCACCGGCCCCGAGGGCGAGGACCGGATAGAGACCCGGCCCGGCGACACGCTGCTGGAGGCGCTGCGCAGGGCCGGGCACGGCCCGGCGGCCCCCTGCGGCGGCCAGGGCAAATGCGGCAAATGCCTTGTAAAGCTGAGCTTTCAGGGCGAGGAGCGCCTTGTCCGCGCCTGCCGCAGCCCCGTGCCCGGGGACTGCCGGGTGGAGCTTTTACCGGAGGGGACCGTCACCGGAGAGGGGAGCCTTGCCCCGCCCGCCCCTTCACCGGGGAGGCTGGGTCTCGGCGCGGCCCTGGATCTGGGCAGCACCACCCTGGCTCTCAGCCTTTTTGACCTGACCACTGGAAAAGAGCTGGGCCGGGAGCTGGCCTGGAACTGTCAGGCCCCCTATGGGGCGGACGTCATATCCCGCTGCAAATACATAAAAGACCGGGGAGACGGCCTGGAA
>DBGBEC010000226.1:0-3571 GCA_048477415.1 Candidatus Limivicinus sp.
GTGAACGCCACGAAGACCCTGATATACGAGGTGTACTCGCAGGCCATGATAAACGGGCGCTTCGAGACGGCCTGCGTCTATGCCCTGGCTCTGTTCGCGGTGATCTTTCTTACCACAAGGATCCAGTTTCTGCTGGAGAAATGGCTGGTGCATTATCAATGAAAAAACGAACAAAACTGTCTAAAAAGGGCGGGGCGGGGCTCGTGTTCACGGGCAAGCTGCTGCTGGGCCTGCTGTTTATCTCCCCGCTCATAATAGGCTTCCTTTTCAGCATACAGCCCAACGAAGAGGTGGGCACGGCGCCTCTGCACCTTTTTTCAAACAGCCCCACCCTGGAAAACTATATCTATGTGCTGAAAAACATTCCGGTGCTGCGATACCTCTTCAACACGCTGAGCATGTGCCTTGTCTGCATATTCTGCCAGCTCCTGTTCGCGAGTCTCGCCGCCTACGGCTTTGTGTTCTTTGAATTTCCCGGGAAAAACCTGCTGTTCACGCTGATACTCGCGACGATGATGATCCCCGGCGACGTGGTGATAATCACAAACTATACAACCATACAGAACCTGGGCCTTGTAGATACCTTCCTGGGGCTCGTGATAACCGGGCTCGTAACGGGCACCTCGATCTTTATGATGAGGCAGTATTACATGACCCTTCCCAAGGACCTGAAAGAGGCCGCCGTTCTGGACGGCTGCACGGACCTGGGCTTCCTGTGGCGCGTGGCGATGCCGCTGTCACTGCCGACGGCCGCGGCACTGGGGATATACTCTTTTATACATGTGTATAACTCCTATTTCTGGCCCCTGCTCGTCACCACGGCCTCTGAAATGAGGACTGTACAGATCGGCATGGCGGATCTCATGACGGGGGACTCAATAAGCTATGGCAATGTTCTGGCGGGGGCCATGCTGTGCATGCTGCCTTCGGTCCTGGCCTTCATTTTCGGGCAGGACTATATCGTAAAGGGAATGACCGCCGGGGCGGTGAAGGGCTGAGAAAGGCCGGGCTCCGGTAAAATAAAGCGAAGGAGAGAAAACATGAAGAGACTTTTTTCGATACTTTTGGCAGGGCTCATGCTGTTTGGCCTTGCGGCCTGCGGTCAGGAGGCCGGGGAGAGCGCACCGGCCCAGAGCGGCGGCAGCGACGGCACTGTGGAAGTGAGCTGGTGGACAAACTATGGCGCGCTGAATGTTGAGTACATACAGGAGATAATCGACGCGTTCAACGAGTCTCAGGACAAATACCATGTCACCATAGAGCGCCAGGGCGGTGCGACCGAGCTGAAGGCGAAGCTGAGAGCCACAAAGGCGGAGAATCTTCCCGCCATGTTCTCCGGCACTCCCGCCACGACCAGCCTTTACGCAAACTCTGAATTTACAGCCTGCTTTCAGGACTTCATTGACGCGGACCAGGACAAGTGGACGGAAGACCTCTTCCCCAACATACGCACCGGATATTCGGACGAGACAGGAAGGATGTGGGGTTATCCCTTCGGCGTGAGCTGCACGGGGATATGGATAAACGAGGACGTCCTGGCCCAGGCCGGATATGAGGTCTCTGAGCTGACGAGCTTTGAAAAAGTCGTTGAGGCGGCCATAGCGGTGAAGACCGGCGGCCACGCGGCCTATGGTCTGGGATTCCATAAGGACGGCACCTATCTCAATGACATGCTCACCATGCAGGGCATAGACCTTGTGGACGAGGGCAACGGCTATACGGGGCTTGCCTCCGCCTGCCTCTATGAAGAGGGCGATACGAACCAGGCCCTTAAAAAAGTCCTGGAGCTTTACAGCCAGCTCTATGGAGCCGGGGCCGCGGTGGTCTACGGCACGGATGTGAACGGCGAGATAATCCCCCAGTTTGCCGCCGGCAACATCGCCATGTTCTACGGGACGAATTCCTATGCCGGCAAGCTCCTTGAGAGCAACTGCAAATTTAAATACTCATTTATCCCCAGCGTGGGCGTGGACGATCAGGCCACGGCCCAGGGCGTTATAACCGCCGGCACCGGCAATTACATATCCAGCGGCGCGAGCCCGGAGGCCCAGCAGGGAGCCTATGAGTTCATTAAATTCGCCTCTCAGCCCCAGTGGCAGGCCTTCTGGTGCCAGTCAACAGGCTACATCCCCTATACCTCTGCCTGCGCGGAGTATGAGGAATACGGCGTATGGATGGAGGAGAACTTCCCCTCCGCGGCCCTTCTGTCCCAGCGGCTCCTTGAGTCTGACACGGCCCTCAGAGGCCCCTATGTGTCTGTTGCCACCGACATGGCAAACGCCAACGTGCTCATGATAGAGACCGTCTGCGCTGATCCCTCTGCGGATATAGACACAGTGATAAAAACCGCGGCCGAGAGCATAAACGAGGCCATTGAGATATCAAATCTCAGCCGCTGAACGCCGGTGAGACATTATGAAACATATGAAAAGAAGCCTTTCGGCGGCCCTGACAGTTCTGGCGCTGCTCCTTACGCTCCTGCTCAGCGGCTGCGCCGGAGAAAGCCAGAGCCCCGCCGCGGAGAGCCCGGAGCCGCTCAGCCTGAACTATGTCGACGCGGTGTATGACGCCGAGGCGGGCAAGGGCAAATTCTGCGTGTATTTTATCAATGCCACAAAGGACTATATAACTGACTCTGCCGTGACCCACGCGGGGGATTCCACTCTGTTGGTGTCCCCCGATGGGAAGACCATGCTCATCGACATGAACAATATCGCCAACAGCAGCGCCATAGTCGACGCCATGCAGAGGCTCGGCATAGAGAGCCTGGACTATCTTGTCCTCTCCCATCCCCATGTGGACCACATCGGCAGCTTCGCCGCGATACTGCGCTATGTGGAAATAAAAGAGGTCATAAAAAACGGCCATGACTATTCTGAGGAGAGCTCGATGTATCAGGCCATGATGAATGAGTTTGAGAGCAGGGATATCCCCGTGAAGGTCGTGAGCCAGGGCGACAGCTTTTCCTTCGGCAGCGAGATAGAGGTAAGCGTGATGAACCCTCCGGCGGACTATGCCTTTGAGGAAGAGACGGAACGGGCCAACAGCGGCTCACTGCTGCTCCGCTTTACATACGGTCAGTCATCCTTCCTGACGGGAGGGGACATATATGCCGGGCAGGAGGAGCTGCTTGTGGCGCAGTACGGCGATGAGCTCCAGTCTGATATCGTGAAGATGAATCACCACGGCCGTGACACATCAAACAGCAAAAACTGGATAAATACTCTCAACTGCAAGATCGCCGTGGGCGAGGACAACGCCGTGAACAGCGACCTGGTGGAGGGCAGATACAGGCTTTCCGGGGCGGTAACGCTGTACCCGGCGCTTGACGGAGCCGTCGTTGTGAGAACAGAGGGCGACGGCATATATCAGGTGCAGCTTGAACACGAGCGCGAGGTGGATGTTTACGGCCTGCCCACGGAATACGAGGGCTATGAGGCCGGCGCCTTCACGGTGAAATAACGGAGGAGAAGCATTTTGAGGAAGAGACTTCTGGTTTTCTCTGCCGACGCGCTGGTAAGAGAGGACATCCCATATCTCAGCACCAGGCCCAACTTCAGCCGTTTGTTTA
>DBGBEC010000227.1:0-5105 GCA_048477415.1 Candidatus Limivicinus sp.
AAACCGGGGGAAAAGGGGCCTTTCCCCCGGCACCGGGCCCTGAAAAAAACAGACGGGCCGGAGCCCGCGAAAGGCGGCGGCTCCGGCCTGCTTTTTCATATTGATGTTTTACGGCTGCTTTTTTTGTTTTTCCGGCGGGAACGGGCTTTGTCGTTTTTGTCCGCCTGGCTGTCCCGGGACTTTCTTGCGGATCTTACCGCCTCGTCTGTAACGATGCCGAAGAGATCCGTCATATAGCACAGGCATATGCTGTCCCTGTCCTCGTTCCCCCGGGCGCATTCGGCCAAAAGCCCCTCCATGGACTGATAGGCGATCTCCTTCATCACGCCCTTTAGATACACCACAGGCGGCTCGGAGGGGACGATGAATTTCGGGATACGGAAATACGGGTTTGCCACAAGGTACATATAGGCCCCGCTGTTCATCCGGCTGTCGATCAGTTCAAGTATCTCGCCCTTGTCGGGGGTATAGCGGTATATGTGGAAGGGGCCCAGATTTACCAGGGTGCCGGGACGGAGCCTGTAATCCAGACCGTTTACGGTGAGGGTGCCCGTGCCCCCGGTGACGAGGATGAAGGTCTGCTCCTTGTTGTGGACATAGGAGCTGGCCATGCGTATCCTGCGTGTGCGGGCCTGTATATTTTTGGGCAGCACGTTCTCTGTGAAGTATTTATGCGCCTCGCCGAAAGGGGAAAAGGCCGTATCGTCGGTGCGTTTACTGTCTGCCATGGCTGCCCTCGCCTCCTTTGCGAAGTTTTCGGAACTCGCCGGGAGAGACCCCGTTTATCTCGAAAAAGCTGCGGCTCAGGGTCCTGTCAGAGTTGAAGCCGGCCTCGATGGAGATGTCCACTACCGGCATGTCCGTTGTGGTGAGCAGCGCCTCGGCGTAGCGGACGCGAAACTGGGCCAGGACATTTTTGTACCCGGTGTTCAGGCACTCCTTGAACTGGACCCGAAGGATACTGTCAGAGACAAAAAGCTCCTTGGAGATGGTCTTCACGTCGATATACTCTGTGATATTTTCGTAAAGGAAATTGACGGTGGAGATTATGGTCTCGCTCAGGATCATTTTTCGGTATACCCGCCCGTCGCGCCCGTCGCTGAGCATACGGTCCCGATAGGTCTGGGGCGTTATGCCGGTGAGCTTTTTGAAGCGCCGGTAAAAGTTAACGTCGCTGTCGAAGCCCACCTTGGCGGCGATATAGTCGAAGGGGAGGCTGTAATAAAGGAAGTAGGAGGCGGCCATCACGAGCCTGAGCCTTATGAGATACTGGTTGAAGTTCATACCTGTGGCCACAAGAAGGGCGTGGTTCACCGCAGACTCGCTGAGCTTTGGGGACAGGGCCCTCGCCACCATGTCCGGCGTCAGCTTTTCCGTGCTGTGCGTCGCTATATACAGGCTCACCTGCCGCCCCAGGGACATGTCCTGGATCCGGTACTCGTTTTTGTGAAGAGAGGCCTCGCGGTTATAGAGTATCTCTATCTTTCGCAGAAACGAGCTTCTTATAACGGCGGAGCCGGTGGTCTTTATCCGCGTGAGCCTGTCATATTGGGAAAAAAGCTCCGCTATCCTTCGGGCGGCCTCGCCCCCCGGGCCGATGACAGGGACGCCTGTTACGATGTCGGTCTCTTCCCGGAGCTCTACCTGGTTATAGACAAAATAGTTCAGCGTCTGATAGTCGTAGGCGCAGACCCAGAGCTCCAGCTCAGAGCCAAAGTCAGGGTTTATCGTCAGCACCTGGGAGGTCTGTATCCAGGAGACACAGCCCGGACTCACGCCAAATTCCTCGCCATTTACTACGAAAGAGCCATTTCCGGCCTTTACAAGAACAAAGTAGCTGTCGCTCTCAAGGATGGGGAACATGTGCTCCTTAACACTGAGCTTCTGGAGTGACAGATATTTGTCAGGCCCGGTAAAAACATGCTCTTTCGGCTTTTCACACAGAGTGCTGTTCCGCTTCAAACCGCTGTCCTCCTTCACAAGACGTGGGCATAAATAATCTTA
Source organism: Candidatus Limivicinus sp. (assembly GCA_048477415.1). Classification (GTDB taxonomy): domain Bacteria; phylum Bacillota; class Clostridia; order Oscillospirales; family Oscillospiraceae; genus Limivicinus. The sequence continues at coordinate 2,005 of DBGBEC010000227.1, forward strand.
TGCAAATGCGACAAACTTACACACACTTATTATATTATATCATATCCATTTTAACAGCCCATGCGAGAGAATGTCAATAGCCGTCGGAAAAATGTTGCGCGGATCTACAATACGTTTACGGCCATGGCAAAAGCTCACCGGCGTAAAAACACCGGTGAGCCTTCTGTAGTATCTTATATTTTCGTTTGGATAGATATGGGCCGGGCTTACAGCTCGTAGGCCACGTGGAAGCCCTGGTGCATGGCGTCGCTGGACTGGCCGGGCTTTACGGCGTCGCCGATGACGTGTACCTCGGGGACGATGGCCTTCAGCTCCTCGGACAGGGGGTCGTACTTCCTGGAGCCCAGGCCCAGAACGATGTAGTCGAAGCCCTTGAGCCACTCCTCGGTCCCGTCCTTGCGCTGTATCTTCACATCGTGCTCAGTCACCTCAAGGACCTTGGAATTGACGTGCATCTGCACGCCCTCGCGGCGCAGGCTGGCCATGGCCAGGTTCCTGTTGGGCAGGCACACGCCGGTCATCATCTGGGGCAGCATCTCGATGAGAGCCACTTCCACATCGCCGGTGCTGCCGGTGGTGGCAAAGGAGTTGGGTCTGGCGTCGGCCATGATCATCTCGGCGGTCTCGCAGGCCACTTCGCCGCCGCCAAGGATGCAGACCCTGCCCTTGGGGATGGTTATCTTGCGGCTGAGAATGTCGTGGGTGGTGATGACGGGATGATCGCCAACGCCCTTTATGAAGGTGGGGATAAGGGGAGTGGCGCCGGTGGCGACGATAACAGCGTCGGGAGCGAAGTCGCGGACCTTATCCACGGTGGCTTCCTTCTTGAACTCGAACTTCACGCCGGCCTTCCTGGCCCTGTAGTTCAGATGGCTGAGCCACTTGCACATCTCCTGCTTGCCGGGGGAGACGACGGCCAGGTTGAGCTGGCCGCCGATACGGGGGGCCTTCTCCCACACGGTGACGTCATGGCCGCGCTCGGCGGCGGTGACGGCGGTGTACATTCCGCCGGGGCCGGCGCCGATGACAAGGACCTTCTTAACCTTCTCAGCGGGCTTGAAGGGGAAGCTGTATTCCTGACCCACCAGGGGGTTGATGTGGCACTTGCAGACCGGGTGCTGGGGATCCTCGGGGGTGATGCAGCGGCCGCCGCAGGAGCCGCAGGGAGTGATGTCGTCAAAGCGGTTCTCCATGGCCTTCTTGGGCAGGTCCGGGTCAGCCAGCAGGGGGCGGCCCATGGAAACGCCGTCCACCAGGCCCCGCTCCACGATGTCAGCGGCGTAGCGCACGTCGTTTATCTTTCCCACCACGAACACGGGGATATTGACCAGCTTCTTTATCTCGGAAGCCTCATAGACGTTCATGCCTATCTTCTGGCTGTGGGAGGGCAGGATATTGTGCAGGCCCTCGTACTGGACGCCGCCGGAGACCTCCAGCATGTCCACGCCGGCCGCCTCGAACTTGGGGGCCAGATAGAGCATTTCATCCAGGGAGTTGCCGCCGGGCAGACGCTCGGAGCCGGAGACCCGCAGAACGATGGGGAAGTCACGGCTTATGTTCCGGCGGCACTCTTCGATTATCTCAAGGATGAGCCGGGCTCTGTTGTCGATGCAGCCGCCGTACTCATCCATGCGCTTGTTGCGCAGGGGAGAGAGGAAGGCGCCGGGAAGCATATAGGCGTGGGCGGCGTGAAGAGCGATACCGCCGCAGCCGGCCTCTTCAGCCCTGCGGGCGGCCTGGCCGTACTGCTTTATGACCTTCTGTATCTCCTCGATGGTCATTGCCCGGCTGACATGTCCGTTGGCATTGGTGTTGACGGAGGGGCCCAGGGGCTTTATGCCCTTGAGAGCGCATATAGACTCGGGACCGGGGTGGATTATCTGGGGGAAGAGGGTGCTGCCCGCGTCGCTCACGCGCTTGGCAAAGTCGCGGAACTGGGGCACCAGAGAGTCTTTGTCAAGGGCGGTGGTCTTGCCGATGTACCAATATTTGTGGTCCACGGTGACAGCGTCGATGACGACGTAGCCCGCGCCGCCTTCCGCTCTGCGGACGAAGATATCCGCCAGCTGCTTGGGGACGGTGCCGTCGGTGGCCTCGTAGTGCATGCTCATGGGGGCCATGGCGATGCGGTTTTTAAGAGTGGTCCTGCCAAGCTGCAGGGGAGTAAAGAGTTTCGCGTTCTTCATGTCGCTTATCATTTTTCCAGTCTCCTCCAATTATATTATATTTATTTTGCTGCGGTGTGGTCCTGAAACGGCTCAGGGATTTACGGTGCTGGGCCTGTAGCCTCCGTCGACGGAGATGGTAGTGCCGGTTATGTAGCGGGCCTTGTCCGAGGCGAGGAAAAGCATTGCCTCCGCCACGTCCTCCGCCTCGCCCATGCGCTTGAGGGGGATGGTGTTTTCAAAGGTCTTTCTGGCCCTTTCGTCCAGCGCGCCGACCATTTCCGTGTTGATCACTCCGGGGGCCACGGAATTCACGCGGACGTTCCATGGGGCAAGCTCGATAGCTAAGGATCTCGTCAGCCCGATTATGGCCGCCTTGCTCGCGGGGTAAGGGCAGCCCATGCCGGAGCCATACATGCCGGTGACTGATGAGGTGTTGATTATCACGCCGTGTTTCTGCTTTTTGAAGAGCATGGCGGCGTATTTGCAGAAATTGAACACGCCCTTGACGTTGATGTCCATGACCCGGTGGAATTCCTCTTCCTTTATGCGGGTGATGGGGCTTGAGCAGGAGACCCCGGCGATGTTTATCACCATGTCCACCCGGCCAAAGGCCTCAGCCGCCTGCTTGAAGACGGCTCTCACCTGGGCCGCGTCCCTGACGTCGCAGCGGCAGCCGAGGAATGAGGGACCCAGACCTTCGATCGTCTCCTTCAGAGCGGCCATCCGGTCCACATTTATGTCAACGCCTACGACGTTGGCCCCTTCTCTCGCAAAAAGCTCCGCCGCCTTGCGGCCAATACCGGAATTGACGCCGGTTATAACGGCGACCTGCTGGTTAAGTAATTTCATAAGCTTTCCCTCACTTTAAGTAAAATTATAGAGGGTATGTGAATTTTATGTCACTCAATTTCCTCATTAAACAAACAATTATAC
>DBGBEC010000228.1:0-3249 GCA_048477415.1 Candidatus Limivicinus sp.
GCCTCTGCCAGCGGGCTCACCTGTACCTCTGGGATGAGCCGCTGAATTTCATCGACCTGTATTCGCGCGTACAGCTTGAGGAGCTTATCCTCCGCTTCGCCCCCAGCATGATCTTCGTGGAGCACGACGCCGCCTTCACCCGGACCGTAGCCACCGGCAGCCTTAAAATTCTACCTCCGGAGAAATAAGCATATTCACCCCCGCGGCGTCTTGCTTTTTTCCGGCGGATGGTGTACAATGTATATGGTGCCAGGGAGGGCGGCAGCTTCTCCCGGGCACTATATTTTGCGGTCAAAATGGTTACAAGGCGGTAAAAATCCTATATATTGTGATTTTGCTCTTGACAACGGGGCATGGAGGCTATATTATTGCTCTTGCAGCGTTCAATGAATAGGAGAGAGACATGCTGATATCAGGACTGCAAAAACTTACCCTGCTTGACTATCCCGGCAGGCTCGCCTGCACGGTGTTCACCGGGGGCTGCAACTTCCGCTGCCCCTTCTGCCACAACGCGCCCCTGGTTTTGCCCGAGCGGCTCTCCCAGGACACGGACGAGGAGGCGGTGCTCCGCTTTCTTGAAAAGCGGCGCGGTGTTTTAGAGGGCGTGGCCGTCACCGGGGGGGAGCCCCTGCTCCACAAGGACATAGGGCGCTTTCTGGAAAAGGTGAAGGCCCTGGGATATAAGATAAAACTGGATACAAACGGCTCCTTTCCGGATGAGCTCTCCGCCCTGATAGAGGGGGGGCTTGTGGACAGGGTGGCCATGGACGTCAAAAACTCGCCCGCGCTCTATGCCCGCACTGCCGGGACGGAGCCGGACATGGCCGCGGTGGAGCGCTCGAAGGATCTGCTGCTCTCGGGCGTGGTGGACTATGAGTTCCGCACGACGGCGGTAAAGGGCCTGCACACGGCAGAGAGCATAGAGGCCGCCGCCCGCTGGATACAGGGGGCGAAGGAATATTATCTTCAGCAGTTCAAAGACTCTGGGGACGTGCTTTTGATAGAGGGGCTGAGCGCCTTCAGCGAAGAGGAAATGAGGGCCCTGGCGGAGGCCGCGGGGAAATATGTCCCGGTGGTGGAGCTCAGGGGCCTGTAAGATATAAATAGAGAGGGAGATTTAAAGACAATGTATCAGGTAGTAAAACGGGACGGCAAGATAGTCGATTTTGACATAAATAAAATAGCCGGTGCCATAAAAAAGGCCTTTGAGGCCACCAAGACCGAGTATAACGACAGCGTTATCGACTTTTTGGCGCTGAAGGTCTCGGCTGATTTCCTGCCCAAGATAAAAGACGGGCTCGTGGCCGTGGAGGACGTGCAGGACAGCGTGGAGGCGGTGCTCTCCAGAGGCGGCTATGAGGCTGTGGCCAAGGCCTACATCCTCTATAGAAAGCAGCGGGAGAAGCTGCGCAACATGAACTCCACCTATCTCGACTATAAAGAGACCGTGGACAAGTATCTGAACGTGCTGGACTGGCGCGTGAAGGAGAATTCCACCGTGACCTACTCTGTGGGCGGCCTCATCCTTTCAAACTCCGGGGCCATAACCGCCAACTACTGGCTCAGCGAGGTGTATGACCAGGAGATAGGCGAGGCGCACAGGAACTGCGACCTGCACCTGCACGATCTGAGCATGCTCACCGGCTACTGCGCCGGCTGGAGCCTCAAGCAGCTTATCCAGCAGGGGCTGGGCATCCCCGGAAAGATAAATTCCTCCCCGGCGAGCCATCTGTCCACCCTCTGCAACCAGATGGTGAACTTCCTGGGCATTATGCAGAACGAGTGGGCCGGGGCCCAGGCCTTCTCCTCCTTCGATACCTATCTGGCCCCCTTTGTCAAGGTGGACAGTCTCAGCTATAAAGAGGTCAAGCAGTGCATCCAGTCCTTTGTCTTCGGTGTGAACACTCCCTCCCGCTGGGGCACTCAGGCCCCCTTCTCCAACATCACCCTGGACTGGACCGTCCCCGCAGACCTTAAGGACATGCCCGCCATAGTGGGCGGCCGGGAGATGGACTTCACCTATGGCGACTGCAAGAAGGAGATGGACCTTGTTAACAAGGCCTTCATCGACATCATGATAGAGGGCGACGCCAACGGCCGGGGCTTCCAGTACCCCATCCCCACCTACTCCATCACCAGGGACTTCGACTGGTCCCCCACGGAGAACAACAAGCTCCTCTTCGAGATGACCGCCAAGTACGGCACCCCCTATTTCTCAAACTACATCAACTCCGACATGGAGCCCTCCGACGTGCGCTCCATGTGCTGCCGCCTGCGGCTGGACCTGAGAGAGCTGCGGAAGAAATCCGGCGGCTACTTCGGCTCCGGCGAGAGCACGGGCTCCATAGGTGTGGTGACGATAAACATGCCCAGGATCGCCTATCTGGCCAAGGACGAGCAGGATTTCTATCAGCGCCTTGACAAGCTCATGGACCTGGCCGCCCGCTCCCTGAAAATAAAGAGGGACGTTATAACGAAGCTCCTCGACGCGGGACTTTATCCCTACACCAAATACTATCTGGGCAGCTTCAAAAACCACTTCTCCACCATCGGTCTTGTGGGCATGAACGAGGCCGGCCTGAACGCCAACTGGATAAAGGCCGACATGACCGAGCCCCGCTGCCAGAACTTTACAAAGCAGGTGCTGGACCATATGCGCGAGCGCCTGAGCGACTATCAGGAGCAGTACGGCGACCTCTATAACCTGGAGGCCACCCCGGCCGAGTCCACTTCCTACAGGCTTGCCAAGCACGATGTGGAGCTCTATCCCGACATCATCACCGCGGCCGAGCCCGGCGGCACCCCCTACTATACCAACAGCTCCCACCTGCCCGTGGGCTATACCGAGGATATTTTCGAGGCTCTGGATATCCAGGACGAGCTTCAGACCCGCTATACCTCCGGCACGGTGTTCCACGCCTTCCTGGGCGAGAAGCTACCCAACTGGGAGGCTGCGGCGGCCCTTGTCCGCAAGATAGCGGAGAATTACCGCCTGCCCTACTATACTCTCTCTCCCACCTACTCCGTGTGCAAAAACCACGGCTATCTCACCGGCGAGCAGTTCACCTGCCCCAATTGCGGCGAGAGCGCCGAGGTGTACAGCCGGATAACCGGCTACTACCGGCCCGTGCAGAACTGGAACGCGGGCAAGACCCAGGAGTATAAAGAGCGGAAGACCTATGACCTGGGCAGCTCCGTCCTGCGCCATCAGGGTCCCGCGAAGGCCGAAGAGGCCCCCGCCGCCCACTC
>DBGBEC010000229.1:0-4907 GCA_048477415.1 Candidatus Limivicinus sp.
ATAAACACCCATTTTAATGAGAATCGACGTTTTGCACAGATCTCACTGCCCATATTTGTGGGTGATGCACAGGACCTGAGAGCCGGAAGGGAGTTGCGGCAGGGGCCGGAGACTGCCAGTCCGAAGCACGAAGCACCCAGCCCCCTTGGCTCCCTTGCGTAAAGGGAGCTGTCAGCGAAGCTGACTGAGGGATCGTTTATGGGCGGCACCACATCGCGATCCCTCCGTCACGGCTCACGCCGTGCCACCTCCCTTTGCGCAAGGGAGGCTATGGGCGAAGCGGACGGGTGCTGGAGCTGCTGGCCGGGGAGCTTGGGGTGAGCCCCGAGTATCTGCTGGGCAGGACAGAGAAAAAAACACCCGCCGCGCCCGAGAAAAAGGCGCGGCGGGAGATCGACGGTATATATGAGGCCCTCAACGGCCAGGGCAGAACGGCCCTCTGCCGCTATGGCAGCTATTTGACAAGCAGAGGCGCCTGCGGTATACCGCGGGTGCCTCTGTCTGTTTCTATTTTTGGGCGGTGTAGAATTCCTTGGAGTTATCCAGGACCTGGCATTCGGCGTTGGGGTATACGGCCACTTTTTTGGGGCGGCCGTCGTCAAGGACCTTCAGGACGCTCTGCCAGTCGCGCATGTATTCCGCGCCGGACTTCTCATCGATGAACCAGGCGTCCCGCATACCGGGCACGGTGTATTCCGAGAAGACGATGGCGTGGGACATTTTGGCGGACTTTGTATAACAGCCGCCGTACATCATGCCGCCGGGAGCGCTGGGGCCCCACTGGTCATACAGGTAATGCACGCACACGCCGAAGGGTGAGCTCGCGGCCATGATGAACGCGCCCCCATCCTTGAGCGAGGCTATGACCTCGGGCGTGTAGGCGCAGGAGGGCTCCGCGGGCTTAAAGTAGTTGTTGGCCAGGACTATATCACAGTCGGGAACAAATTTGGCGGCGTAGTGCTTCACGGCGTATTTTGCCGCCTCCTGCCACTCGGCCTCAAAGTCGCCGGAGTACAGGGCGCATATCTGGGCGCGGCCGTTGAGGATCGCGTCTATCTTGTAGTCAAGGCCCAGAAGTCTGGCGGCCTGGGCGGCGTCGTCACGCATAACAGTGTTCGGGTTGCCCATGTTGAAGTCAAAGGGAGTGGTATAGCTGTGATTTCTGACGATGGTGCGCATTGAGGCCACGCCCGGGACGATACACTTGGCCCCGCCGGAATATCCAAAATAGCTGTGGGCCATGACCGCGCCGATGGCGACCTTATAATCGGCCTTTACCACGTCAGAGTTTATTTCGACGGGGACAAAATTGCTCGTTGTGCCGAGGAAGCTGTGGTTGAAGAAGGTATTGTGGTTGTGTATCTCAAACTCATTGACGATATCCTCCCCCAGCTTCTTCAGAAAATGCTCCCGATACATAACGCCGTGGCTGCCCAGGGCAATAACGAACCAGATGTTCTTCTTCGGCACCCCCGCCGCGATAAGCTCGCGGATGACCGCCTTCGCGATGTGCTCGCAGGGCGTGGGCCGGGTGATATCGTCGATGATTATGACCGCGCTCTCACAGCCCTTCGCCCCTTCCGAGATGGGCTTTGCGCCGTAGGGGCGGCCGACGGCCTCCTGTATCTCCCGGGGGCTTAGTCCGGGAGCGTCGTAGCCCGCGATACGGGAGATGTGGACGTCCCAGTTATCGGGGAACTCTATGGGAATGGGCCTGTCTCCATACAGGCTGTTGGCGGGAAGGTCAAATTTCATTTCCGCTCTCCTCCTTATAGCCCCGCTCCTGCGGCTCAGACAGCCTGTTCAGCGGCCGCGGCCTTGGCGGCGTCTTTTTTCCGCATGTTGAGGAGGAGCAGGCACATGAGCAGAGCCAGCACCGGCATGCCGAGCAGGCAGACAAAGATGTACGGCAGCAGCCACATGGACGAGTACAGAAAGCCAAGGGACAGAACGCCCAGCATCTTTTTTGCTTGTTTCACTTTATATCCCCTCCTGTGTGAAATTAAAAATTTTTCGGGCCTGGCTGGTAAATACGGCGGACGGGCCGGTAAACGCAGGCAATAGCTCTATCGAATGCGGGTACCGGCCCGTTCAGGGCTTTAAGTCATATGGAATTTACTCTGCGGACGCGGCGGCCTTGCTCTCTTTGTTCTTCATGAGCATAAGGATGATGTTCATAACGAAGCCGAGTATGAGAAGGCCGAGGAGGCAGCTGAAGATTATCTTGTAGGCGGTGATGGGCTCGTTTGCGTCGAGAATAGCGCCGAAGATGGGATGGATAACGGCGTCCGGAAGGTTGTAGCCGATGAGCGTGGCGATGGCGATGGCCATGCCGTTGACGCTCTGGTCCACGCCCACCTCGTCAAGGGCGGAAAACTGCACGCCCTTCATGGCTACGTTCACAAGGGCCAGGGCGAACATGAGGATCATGATGGGCACAAGGACGCTGCCGCTTGCGGGCATCATCATAAAGGCCACCATCAGGGCAATGACCGCGATGAAGCCGAAGAACATGAACTTGAGGCTGCCTATCCTATCGCAGATCATGCCGGCGATAGGCGCGCCCACCAGGCGGGTACCATAGTTTTTAAGGGTGGCAAGACTGCCGGAGAAGACAACGCTTACGCCCAGCACAGCGGAGAAATAGGGGGTGAGATAGCTGCTGCCGGCATAGAAGCCGTAAACACCCAGGACCATAAGGCTGAACATCCAGACCTTGGGCATTTTGAGGACGGCGAAGATCTCCTTGGTGGTGGCTCTCTTTCTGGGCTTTGCCGCTACCTCGCCGATGGCCTCTTCCACCTCGGCCTTGTAGATAAAGGTGACAAGAAGAGTGGACACCAGAGGAGCAGCGATATATAAGTAGTAAACAGCCTTCAAAGCCTCAACAGTTCCGCCGGTGACAGCGCCGAAGACCCAGAGGGCCAGGAAGTTGAAGACCATGCTGCCGATGCCGTTGAAGCCCTCAAACAGGCCATAGAGCTTGCCCTGCTCCTCTTCGGATCCTGCAAGGCTGACCGCCTTGAAAACGGGGGACCAGAGGCCCAGCATGCTGGATATGCCCAGCAGGAAGAAGCAGACCAGCGTCATCACATAGTTGCGGATGAATATGAGCGCCATGATACTGAAAACAGTGTGGGCAACGCCCGAGGCGATAAGGAGCTTCTTGGGGGCGAACTTGTCCGCCAGCCAGCCGCTGGGGACGGTACAGATAATACTGGCTATTATATAGACAGTGAGAGCAAAGCCTATCTGAGTGTTGGTAAAGCCGGTGACTTCCGCCACCGCGTCATAGAATATGTACTTGATATAGGGCAGCAGGTACACGGAGGAGTACAGAAAGGCGCAGGACAATACGCCAAGGTATTTTCTTGTCTGTTTCATTTGAGATCCCTCTCTTTAAATAAAAGTGTTTGGATATCGTTTACACTATTGCGCCGGATCCACGCATACGGGATATCTGCTCGGGGGAATAGCCAAGCTCGGAAAACACCTCGTCGGTATCCTGGCCAAGCTTCCCGGCGGGCTTATAGGGTCTGCGGGTGTAGCTGCTGAAATGGACGGGCGGGCAGGGCATCATGACCTTTGCCTTTCCGGCATAGTCCAGCTCCTCAACGTACTTGTTCTCGATCGCCTGGGGGTCCTTGCAGACGTCGCAGGTGTCGCGCATGATCTCGCAGGAGACGTTGTTCTCTATCAGGAGCTCGCGCCACTGGGCGCTGGTCCTGGTCCTGAAGACCGCGGCCACCCGGGCCACAGCCTCCGGGATGACGTCCGTCTCGCGGAGCGTGTCCAGATTTTCGTATCTGGGGTCGGTCAGGATATCCTCCATGCCGAATATCTTCGCGAACTTCTCTTTCTCTGGGTAATACTCGTTGGCATACATTCCCATCCACTTGCCGTCGCCGCACTGGTAAAAGCCGTCGAAGGGGTGGTCCGGGTGCTCGGGGTCCGGGTTCAGGTGCTTGCGCTCGAACTGGGTGGAGACGACGCCGATAGAGTTGCACCAGATACCGCTGGCGAAGAGGGAGGTCTCGACTTTGGTGCCCTCGCCGGTCTTCTCACGGCCCAGAAGCGCCATGAGTATGCCGGAGAGCAGCACGGAGCTTGTGGCCATGTCGCCGAAGGCATAGGTCGGCTTAAAGGGGCGTGAGCCCTTTACCTGCCAGTCGGCCAGGGGGCCGGACCGGAGCCAGAAGGCGGTGCTGTCAAAGCCCGGGTCGTTGGCCGAGGGCCCCTTCGGGCCGTAGCCGGAAAAGTGGGCGTAGATAAGCGCGGGAAAGCGCTCCCTGAGCGTTTCATAGTCCAGGCCGTTCCGCTTAAGGGAGGCGGCGCGCACATTGGTGATGAACACGTCCGCAGAGCCGATAAGCTTCATGAGCGCTTCCTTGCCCTCGGGGTCCTTGAAATTGATGGAGGTAAGCTTTTTGTTGCTGTTGTGGGTGGTGAAGAGGGGGTTGAAGTCGTCTTCGCAGGGGGCGAACTCCGTCATGCCGGCACGGCGCATCTCATCGCCGTAGGTCGTCTCTACCTTTATCACCTCCGCGCCGTAGGCGCAGAGCATGCGGGAGGTAGTGGGCGCGGCGACGACTGTCGCCAGTTCAACAACTCTTATCCCCTCCAGGGGCATTATCATATTTTCGTTCATTCTTTATGCTCCGTTTAACTGTTTTTCCGCACGTCCGCACAAAAGCGGGGCTTGCCCGCTTTCGCGCAGAGTGTCCGGCCACGCCGGATATATATGGAGTGTGGGTGTGAGAGGAATCAATTTCTTACGCCGTTGCGTATATCGTGGACAGCGTCATAGTCGCGGTTGTAGTAATTGATGGCGTTTTCCATGGAGTACTTGCGGTACAGCATGTCGGAGGTGTCGGACCAGTAGCCGCTGTGGGGGGTGAGGATAAGAT
>DBGBEC010000230.1:0-2122 GCA_048477415.1 Candidatus Limivicinus sp.
GTGATATAGAACGGCGGGGGATCGAAGCGCCGTGTTTCGCGCTGGCGGTCGTCCGGCTACAGGAGCAACTCCCTCAGTCAGCTTCGCTGACAGCTCCCTCGGAGAGGGAGCCAGTGGGGGCCTTTCCAAATGTGATAGGGAGAAAAAGAATGAAGGTTTTTTTCGACATTGAAAAGCTGACGCGGCTTATAAGCAATCTCCAGGCCCTTACGGGCATACGCACGAATATTTTCGACGCGGGGGGCAAAGCCATACAGCTCGGCGGACATACGCAGTTCTGCGGCCTGATAAACTCCTGCGCCGACGGTCATGCCCGCTGCGAGGGCTGCGACGCCCAGGCCGTGGAGAAGAGCCTCCGGGCCGGAGGGCTCTACAGCTATCGCTGCCACGCCGGGGTCTGGGAGACCGTGCTCCCCGTGTATGACAGCGGCCTGCCCGTGGCCTGGCTGGTCTTCGGCCAGCTTTTGGACATGTCCCCGGTCCAGACCCAGTGGGAGCGCTGTCTCAAAACTCTTGGCTGGTATCAGGGCGACCTTGAAAAACTGAGAGAGGCCTTTTTTTCTCTGCGCCGCTGCTCCGCCCAGGAGCGCCTCGCCTATGGCGAGATACTGGAAGCCATCGCCAAATACATCCAGCAGGAAGGGATGATACGCTCCGCCGAGTATACCGAGCTTCAGAAGCTGGAGCGCTATCTGGACAGCCACTATATGGAGGAATTGAGCCTTGACAGCATTTCCGAGGAACTGCATATGGGCCGCACAAAGCTTTGCGCCCTGTCAAAAAAGCTCTCCGGCGGGAAGACGCTCAACCGCATGATCGCCGAACGCCGGGTCAGCGCCGCGAAAAAGCTCCTCATAAAAAGCGACGAGCCCGTATCCGCCGTGGCGGAGAAGGTGGGCTTCAGCGACTATAACTACTTCACCAAGATATTCAAAACCATCGCCGGCCAGACCCCCAGCGCCTACCGCAAAGAGCACCGAAAATAACGGGAGCGAACAGGAGCGCTGCTTATGATGATCTATATTCAAAGCATTGATTCCCAAGAGGAGAGAAGTAAGTTCGAGGAATTGTATTCGCGCTACCGAGATGTAATGCTGTGGACGGCGGGAAAGCTCCTTTCCAACTGGGCCGACGCCGAGGACGCGGTGCACCAGGCCTTTGTCTCAGTGATAGAGAACCTGCACAAAATATCCCAGCCTGAAAGTCCGGAAACCAGGGCCTTCCTTATTATAATAACGGAGCGCAAGGCGATCGATATTCTGAGAGATAAAAAGCACTTCTCCTCCGCTGAACTTGACCTGACCGCGCCGGGGCTCGAACTGCCCCGGCTGAAGGACAGCGCCCTTGCTTCGGCCCTGGCCGGGCTTCCGGCCATGTACAGGCAGGTGATAGTCCTCCGCTATGCCTATGGCTTCAGCGCGGAAGAGCCCGGCAGGATCCTTGGCCGGAGCGGGGACGCGGTGTATAAGCTGACCCAGCGGGCGAAGGCCGCCCTAAGGAAAAAACTGGAGGTGGAAGCGGATTGAGCATGGAAAAAAACGCGGGAGGACCCAAACTGAATTTTACGGAAGAGGAGCTCTCAAAGGCCGCCCGGGAACTGTGCGCCGCCTACAGCGGAGCCGCCCCGGGAAAAGTTGCGGAATATCAGGTCTCGGATAGATTCAAAGCTAAGATCAATGTGCTTATAAGCCGGGAAAAACTTCGCCGTACATTAAAACGGCTCGCACGCAGCGCGGCGGCGCTGCTGCTGAGCCTCGCCTTGATTTCCGGCACCTGGCTTATCTTCGACGTAGAGGCCAGAGCAGGTTTTGGCGGCTGGCTTAAAAACAGCTATGAAAACAGCATAATATATGAATTTTTTGGCCGCCGGGAGGAGCAAAGCCTTGCCGGATTGGAATTTGGCTGGCTGCCTGGGGGCTATTCACTAAGCGCCAGAGAGAGCGGGAAAGACGTAGCCGTCTATCTTTTTACCGACCCGGAGGGGAGCAGTATCGTGCTCAGCTATGGCTTCATGTATTCCGGCTCCTTCGACATTATCCATGACGAAGGCCTGCTGTGGGAGGAGCTTATAATAAACGGCGGGGAGGGCTGCTTTTACCTCGACCCGGAAAACGGTGAGACT
>DBGBEC010000231.1:0-2068 GCA_048477415.1 Candidatus Limivicinus sp.
GCGCTCTCCTCCGCCCCGGGGGCCGAGGCCATGGACAGGAGCACCCCGCCGGGCATATGATCCAGGCCCAGGGTCTGGATCACCAAAAGCTGCTCAAGCTCTCTGTAGTTGGCGTATATGCCGCCGCAGCCTGAGAGCTGGGGCAGCATACATATTATAATAAGAAAAGACCAAAGCTTTTTCATTTTTGCCGCCTCCTGTCCGGTGTGCGCAGAAGAGGGTCGCGGAATTTATTTTTATCCTTGGGTATCTTTATGAGCAGCCTGAAGAGCCCCCAGGGCCTGCCGCTGGACAGAGGAGAGGTGTAGTTCAGGCCGAAGCTGTCCATATCAGCCAGCAGCAGGATGAGCACGCAGCTCAAAAGCGCCACCCCATAGAGCCCCGCCGCAATAGCCGCCAGCAGCAGCATAAATCTGCAAAGCCGTACCGCCGCGCCCATGTCCTGGCTGGGCAGAGTGTAGCAGGATATGCCGGAGAGAGCCACTACGATTATCGCGATGGGCGAGACCACCTGGGCCTCCACCGCCGATTGGCCCACGATAAGGGCCCCGATGATGGATACCGTGTCCCCGATGGGGTTTGGCAGCCGCAGCCCCGCCTCCTGCAAAAGGCTGAAGGCGGTTATCATGCCCAGGACCTCAAAGGCCGTGGAGAAGGGCACATGCTGCTTTGCCTCTATCACCGACAGCAGCAGCCTCGTGGGTATCATCTCCTGGTGGTACATGGCCACCGCCACATAGGCCGCCGGCAGGAACAGGCTCATTATCAGGGCCATGTAGCGCAGTATGGTAAGGCTGGTGGCCACGAGAAAGTGGTTGCTGCTGTCTCCGGTGACTTTCATGAACTCCGCGAAGCTCACCGGCAGCACCAGGCCCATGGGCAGCCCGTCCACCAAAAGCCCCGCCCTGCCCTCCAACAGATACATGGCGAATCGGTCCGGCCTCTCGGTGTGGATGAGCTGGGGGAAGGGGGAGCGGGGACAGTCCACGATGTATTCCTCCAGGACTCCCGTGGCGGACAGGGCCTCGACGTCCAGGCTGTCCAGCCTCCTGGCCAGCTCCTCCACTAACTCCGGCGCGGCTATGCCGTCCACGAACATTATGGCTACCCTGGTTTGGCTCTTCCGGCCGACGCTGCTCTCCAGCAGCTTCAGCTTCGGTGAACACAGCCTCCGGCGCACCAGGGCCGTGTTCACCCGCAGCGTCTCCACGAAGGAGTCCTTGGCCCCCTTCAGTGACTTTTCCAGGCTGGGCTCAGAGATGGACCTGGTCATGGAGGAGCGCAGCTCAAAGCTGAGCCCCGCCCCCTCCCCGTCGAAAATAACGGCGCAGTGTCCGTGGTTCAGGTCCGCGACAAGGCTGTCCATGTCCGTCCGCTCCTTCACCGAATAGCTGTATACCCCTCCGGCGAGGATCCGGTCCATGCACTCTCTCCCGGTCTTCAGCCCCGCCGTCCGCAGGGTCTGGGTCAGCGGCCGCAGCACCGTCTTCGCAAGCTCCGTCCCGTTGACGAGCCCGTCCACCCAGCAGACCCAAACAAATAAATTGCCCCCAAGACCCACGTCTATCCTGCGATATTCAAAATCTCCGCAGCTTGAGAATATCCCCTCAAGGCTCTTCATGGATATGGGCTCCGGGTATTCCCTGGGGGGACGGGGATGAGGCCCGGGCCGGTTCAAATAATTCTTATACATGTTGTGTATTATTTCCAGCTTTGCCCACAATATTTAGAAGCGGCAAAAAATATCAAAAATAATTAAAAAAACTGTTGACAATGGGCATTTTAGGTGGTATATTAGCCAAGCGCCTGTGAGACAGGCCACTCTTCAAAAAGAAAAACAAGAATAAATTTCAAAAATAAAGAAATTTCCTCTTGACAATCGAATGAAGCTGTGGTATAGTAATCAAGCTGTCGCCCCGAAAGGGGTAAGGCGCGAGAGTGTACCTTGAAAATTGAACAATGTAAGGAAAAGATAGCTTATGCAAATAAGCACCAGAAAAGGGTTCAAAAGTCAGAAATGACTATAAATTCTTTTGAGAGCTGGAAAGCGATCGAAAAAATGGTTTTA
>DBGBEC010000232.1:0-2473 GCA_048477415.1 Candidatus Limivicinus sp.
TTCTCGTTCTCGCTGAGGAGCTTCTGTATCTTCTCGGTGGGAACGAAGCCCACGCCCTTTTTGTGGTTGCGCTTGTTTTTCCACACCAAATAGAGGTTGCAGATAAGGAAAACAAAAATGCTGACTATCACGCTGACCAGCGGAGCGGAGCGGACAGTGGTCCCCAAATATTCGCCGGGGATGACATTGCACACGCCGGGAGAGCCCCAGAGATAGTTCGGCACCGTGAAAGCGCCGGCCCCGATAACGCCGGGGATCATCTTGCGGCTGATATCGGCCTCCTTGAAGAGCACCAGCGCGATGGGATACATGGCGAAAATGATGACGAAAGCGGATATACCGCCATATGTAAGGACAAAGGAGGCGATACTTACGCCCCAGATAGCCCAGTTCGGGCCAAGGATGTTAGCAAGCCACTTGCCGATAGAGTAGGCCGCGCCGGAGGCGTCCATCGCCGCCGCGTAAATGGAGCAGAGCAGAAACAGCAGGAAGTACGACTTGGCAAAATTCGCCGCCGCCTCCATAAACTCGCCCTTCATCACGCCCAGCACATCCAGCCCGGCCAAAATGCACATAAGCACCGCGGAGACGACCGCCGCCAATGCCGCAGGCACCTTTTTGTAAACAAGGATGATAAGCACCACAAAGGCCAACAAGACCGCCACGACCATTCCCTCTTTCTCTCTCGTTTTCGTTATTTCTGCGTCAATGTTGTGGCTATATTATGCCGCATGTAGAAAAAAACACAATAACGCACTTTTTCGTAACCTCTTTCGCCAAAGTAACTACTTGACAATTTATTCGCATTGTTTGATACTTTAGTCACGATCCTCCCGGCTGCGAAGCCCGGCTCGCCCTCGCTTCGCGTCCGGCTGCGGTGGATGTGCGCCCTTTTCGGCGGACGTCACAGTTTTTAAGAACGAAAAAGAAAGGAAAAAACGTTATGATCAGCAGATGCGGTTTACTTAAAAAGAGAGAGGACATGAGCACCGAGCAGTTCAAGGACTTCTGGTTCAACGTGCACGGACCCATCGCCGCCCAGATGAAGAATCTCAGAAGCTATGAGCAGCACCTCATAGTGGACAGGGAGCAGCGTCACCAGCTTGCCCGCGGCCCCGTTGAGATAGACGGCTATTCCGAGCTGTGCTTTGACGATATACACGACATGGAAGAGGGCGTGGCCTCTCTTGCCGGCGCAGGCGCCAACGACCTGCCCAATTTCGCTTCCGACTGCAAGATCCTCGTCTTCGTGAAGAAGTTTGACACCTTCGTCCCCGAGGAGCTGAAGGGCCAGAAGCTGATAAAGCGCATGTCCTTCCTGGGCCGCGGCGAAGGCATAAGCGCCGAGAGGTTCCAGAAAGAGTGGTGGGGCCTTCACTCCGAGATGGTCAAGAAGATGCCCGGCTATGTGGGCTATGCCCAGAACCTGGTCATCGACCGCATTGTAAACGGCAAGCATGTCTCTTATGACGAGCTGCCTGTGGAGGGCATGGTGGAGTTCTGGTTCAAGGATATGGACGGCTTCAACGAGTGCTACTCCTCCGAGGCCTTCGCGAAGACCGCCGCCCACGGTGCCACCTTCCTGGGCAGCGTCACCACCTATCTGTGCGAGACCGCCGTATACCCCGTCAAGGGAGACAAGTAAAGCGTCCAAGACCCGAACTGGAGGAACAGTCATGGAAAACACAGAAAAAGACATAGCTGTCCCCATGGATATTTCCGCCCTGGACCCGGCAAAATGCTTCTTCAACCCCGGCTGCGGGCTGCTCATGTACAAGCCCCAGGCCGTTGAGAAGCTTCATGCGCTGCTCTGCGCCGCTTTCGGGAAGGTGGGGCTTTTTACCAACTGCTGCAAGAAAGATCCCGGGCTCCCTGCGGGCTCCGTGGTCATCTGCGACTGCGCCGGCTGCACAAAGCGCTTTGGGACCCTGTATGAAGGGGTAGAGAGCGTCACCCTTTTTGAGATACTCGCCCACTGCGAGGAGCTTCCCCTGCCCGATCACGGCGGGATCAAGATGTCCGTCCAGGACCCCTGCTATTTCAGGAACCGTCCCCATGTCCACCGGGCCGTCAGGACGCTGCTGGAGAGGATGAACATCCAGGTGGTGGACAGCGAATTCAGCGGCCAGAGGTCCGTCTGCTGCGGCGAGCTTCTTGTTGACAAGCTGCCCATAGAAAAGGTTCTGGAAAAGCAGAGGGAGCGCTGCGCCCAGTTCCCCTGCGAGGATGTGGCTGTATATTGCGCGGCCTGCAAGGAGTCTATAGCCAGCGGCGGAAAGAGGGTACACTATCTGATGGATCTGCTCATCGGCGAGGAGACCCACACCACCGGCCTGCGCCTGGACGAATATCGGAAGCATTTCCGCGAGTATGTGGACCGGACCCAATTCTCCGCCACCTGAAGCGCCGACCGCATAAAAAAACACACTTCACTCCACCCGGGCCAAGGGCCTCCTGCCCTTGGCCCAAATAC